>JBCCWM010000450.1:0-3804 GCA_039193505.1 Pseudomonadota bacterium
AGCCCCTCGCGGAGGGCTTTCACAATCGGGATGCCCCCGGCAACGCTTGCTTCGAAGCGCAGCACTGTGCCCGCCGCCTCCGCCTCTGCCGCGAGCACGACGCCCTCGGCGGCGAGGAGGGCTTTGTTCGCGGTCACGGCCGGCTTCTGCGCCGCGACAGCCGCACGAATGGTTGCAGCGGCCGCGCCCTCGCCGCCGATCACTTCGACGACCAGATCGACGTCGTCCCGTCCGGCGAGCGTGCTCGGCTCCTCCACCCAAGCGTAGCCGCTGAGGTCGACACCGCGGTCCACCTCGCGTCGACGGGCGGAGACAGCGGTGATCCGGAGGGGGCGGCCGGCCCGCATTTCGAGGAGGGACCCGTGGGTCTGCAACAGGCGCACCACCCCGGCGCCGACTGTGCCGAGGCCGGCGATACCAATGCGAAGGGGCGCGGACATGGGGTCTCCTCTGATTAGAAGCCCCTCTTAGAAACGGTCTCTCGGTTTCGCAACATCGCCGCGACGGGCCTCAGGGCTCAAAGAAGCCCCAGCCGTCCGGGCGGTAGCCGTTGGCGAGCGCGATCCGCGCCGTCCGCTCCTCGTGATGCCAGATGTCGTAGGCGTCAAAGCCCGTGTCGGGCACCGCGACCTGCACGCCCTCATCGCCGAGGTCCTCGGCCGCATAGCCGAACATCTTGAAGGCGCGGATCATACGCTCGGGCGCGCCACCGTCGGCGCTGAACTGGAGCTCGAGCGTGATCGGCTGGCCGCGGAGGGTCTTCAACTCCGGCGAGGAGCGGCACAGATCCTCAACCGTCCAGCGCGTCTCCGCCTCGGCGTGAGCGGCGTCCCAGCTCACGCCGCCGCGTCGCGTGCCGCGGCGATCAGTCCGTCCGCCCGGGAGAGCACCTGGCGCACGCCCCGCGCCGCCTGGCGGATGCGTTGCTCATTTTCGACGAGGCCGAGGCGGACATAGCCCTCGCCGTACTCGCCAAAGCCGATGCCGGGGGAGACTGCGACGCAAGCCTCGCGCAGGAGGATCTTCGAGAACGTCATCGAGCCGACGTCGCGGAACGCCTCGGGCAGCGGCGCCCAGGCGAACATGGTCGCGGGGGGCGTCGGGATCTCCCATCCCGCGCGGGCCATCGCCTCGACCAGCACATCACGGCGCGATTTGTAGATGGCGCGGATCTCGGCAATGCAGTCGTCGGGCCCGTTGAGGGCCGCCGCCGCCGCGACCTGGACCGGGGTGAAGGCGCCGTAATCGAGGTAGCTTTTGATCCGTGTGAGCGCTGCGATCAGGCGCGGATTGCCGACGGCGAACCCCATGCGCCAGCCCGGCATTGCATAGGTCTTGGAGAGCGACGTGAACTCCACCGCGATCTCCTTCGCGCCCGGCACTTGCAGGATCGAGGGGGGCGGGTTGGCGTCGAAATAGATCTCGGCATAGGCGAGATCGGACAGGATCCAGACCTCGTGGCGGCGGGCGAACGCAACAAGCTCGGCAAAAAAGTCCAGATCAGCGAGCTCCGCCGTTGGGTTCGACGGGAAGTTCACGACAAGCGCCGTCGGTTTCGGGACCGAGTGCGCGACGGCTCGGTCCAGTGCACGCAGATAGGCCTCGGGGTTGAAGCGGCCCTCCTCGAGCGTCTGAATGTGGCGGAGCGTGCCACCCGCGATCATGAAGCCATAGGGATGGATCGGGTAGGAGGGGTTCGGGACGAGCATCACGTCGCCAGGCGCGGTGATCGCCATCGCGAGGTTGGCGAGCCCCTCTTTGGAGCCGAGCGTCGCCACAACCTCCGTCTCCGGGTCGAGGTCCACGCCGAAGCGGCGCGCGTAGTAGCCCGCCTGCGCCCGGCGGAGCCCCGGGATCCCTTTGGAGGCCGAATACCGGTGCGTCCGGGGCTTGCGCACTGTCTCCACGAGCTTTTCGACAATGTGGGCGGGTGTGTCCATGTCGGGGTTGCCCATCCCGAAATCGATGATGTCGCGCCCCTCCGACCGATACTCCGCCTTCATCCGGTTGACCTCGGCGAAGACGTAAGGGGGCAGGCGCTTGATGCGATGAAACTCTTCCGGCATGGGCGGGACCTCCGATGTGCCGCTCTCATAGCGAAGCCCTGTCGGCCAGGCCAGACCCTGTAAACGGGCGCGGGGTCGCCCGGGCGGCCGCCCCCCTGGTCGGGCTATCCCCCGCCCACCTCCTCCTCGAGACGCCGCAGTTCGGCATCTGTCAGAACGGCACCGCTCAGGCGGGCCGCGCGGGTCCGGAGGGCAACGGCGCGAACCGTCAGCGCGGCTTGGGTCGTCTCTGGCGGAGCGCGGCCGAGGGCAGCCGCGAGACGTGGTTGCGTGAGGAGCTCCGGGTAGGCTGTGGAGGTTCCGCCGGCGCGCAGGTAGTCGCGCGCCGGCCCATCCGGCGGAAGAGCACAGCCCATGAAAAGAAGGACACAGAGGAATCTCATCGAGGCGGGGTGTAGCACGGTCGCCTGTCGGCTATAAATCGGGAAAAGCACAAAGCGGGGGGAGCATGACCGACACGACCGAACCAACGCTCATCGAGCAGAGCCAGACCTTCGCTGCGAACATGGCGGATGTCTACGAGACCAGCCAGAAGATTTGGGCGACGTTCCTCGCTGGACAGATGGAGCATCCGCCGAGCCACCCCGACCCCCTCAACACCATGCCGGCCTGGGTGGAGCTTGCGCGTGTCTTCTACGACAACCCCACGCAAGTGGCCCATGAGACGATCGCCTTCTGGGAGGCGCAAGGCAAGCTCTGGCAGACGGCCTGGCTGAAATGGCTCGGCGCCCGGGATGTGGCGGAGCCTGTGCTGCCCCATATGGCCGCCCCGGGCAAACGCTTCGCGCATCGGGAGTGGGAGGAGAACGTGCTCTTCGACTATCTCAAGGACGCGTATTTGCTGACTGCGGGCTGGCTCAATCACACCGTCCAAACCGTCGGAGAGATGGACCCGCGGGAGCGGAAGAAGGCCGAGTTTTACACCCGAAACTTTGTCGAGGCGATGAACCCCGCCAACTTTTTCGCCCTCAACCCCGAGGTGCTGGAGGCGACGATGGCCTCGAAGGGGGAGAACCTCAAGAAGGGGCTCCACATGATGCTGGAGGATCTGGAACGGGGCAAAGGCCAGCTCCTGATCCGGCAGACGGATATGGACGCGTTCGAGGTCGGCAGGGACACGGCGGTCTCAGACGGCGCCGTGATCTTCCGGAACGAGATTTTCGAGCTCATCCAATACGCGCCCGCAACCGAAAAAGTGCACGCGATCCCACTCCTCATCATCCCACCCTGGATCAACAAGTACTACGTGCTCGACCTCAACAAGAAAAAGAGCATGGTCAAGTGGCTGGTCGAGCAGGGTTGGACTGTCTTCATGGTCTCCTGGGTGAACCCAGATGAGCGCCAAAGACACGAGACCTGGGACAGCTACCTGACAAAGGGCGCGTCGACCGCAATCGATGCGGTTCTGGCTGAGACCGGCCAGAAGAAGGCACATATCGCCTCTTACTGCATCGGAGGCACCCTTGTCGGCACGCTGATGTCCTATCTCTCCAAGACCGGCGACACGAGGGTCGCCTCCACGACGTTTTTCACAGCCCAGCTCGATTTCGAGGACGCCGGGGAGCTGCAGGTCTTCGTCGACGACCAGACCCTCAAAGCGGTCGATCACGAAATGGAGAGGGGCTACCTGCCTGCGCAGAAGATGGCCGCGGCCTTCAACATGCTCCGCGCGAACGACCTGATCTGGAGCTATGTCGTCAACAACTACATGCTCGGCAAGGATCCCTTTCCGTTCGAT
>JBCCWM010000451.1:0-3793 GCA_039193505.1 Pseudomonadota bacterium
CCATTGATGGTGTGGATGGCCCCGCCTTCGGCATCGCGATGTGCCAGGGTGGGCGCTGTGAAGCATTCCACCGGGGGAGCCATCCATGAACCAGCCTATCATAATCGGCCTCGATCTGGCGAAGAGCGTGTTTCAGGTTCACGGCGTCGATGCGCAGGGGCGTGTCGTCCTGCGCCGTCAGTTGCGCCGCTCGCAGGTTCCGGGGTTTTTCGAGCGCCTCGAGCCGTGCCTGATCGGGATGGAGGCGTGCTCGGGCGCGCATCACTGGGCGCGGGAGCTCGGCGGGCTCGGCCACGAGGTGCGGCTGATGCCTCCCGCGTACGTGAAGGCCTATGTGAAGCGGAGCAAGACCGATTCCGCCGATGCGGAGGCAATCGCCGAGGCTGTCACTCGGCCGACCATGCGCTTCGTGCCGGTGAAGTCGGATGAACAACAGGCGGCGCTTCTCGATCACAAGGCGCGGGACTTCCTTGTCCGGCAGCGGACCCAAACAGTGAATGCGATCCGCGCCCATCTGGGCGAGTTCGGGATCGTAGTGGCGAAGGGCATCCACAACGTTGACCGGCTGCTCGAGGCGGCGCAGGACATACCCGAGGCCGCCCGCCCGGCGCTTGACCTGCTCACGGGCCAACTTACCGGCCTGGAGGAGAGGATCGAGGCGGCGACCGCACGCATCACCGCGGCGCAGAAGGCCGACCCGCTTGCCCGGCGGCTCGCCACCATCCCCGGCCTGGGTCCGATCGCGTCGAGCGCTTTCGCGGCGACCACGCCTGACGTGGCGGCCTTTCGCTCTGCCCGGGACTACGCGGCCTGGCTCGGCCTCACGCCGCGCGCGCATTCCTCGGGCGGCAAGGAACGGCTGGGACGGATCTCCAAGGCAGGGAACAGGTATCTGCGGCGGCTGCTCTATCTCGGGGCGATGGCGCGTATCGCGGCACGCCGCGGCCGCCCGCCGGAGCCGGCAGCTTCAACGCCCGACTGGCTGCATCGCATGCTCGCGAGGAAGCCAGTCAAAGTGGTGGCCGTCGCGCTCGCGGCTCGCATGGCCCGCACGGTCTGGGCGCTCATCCGCAGCGGTGACAGCTACCGGCACATCACTGCCTGACAGCATCAGATCGCCGCCGGGCACGCCCGGCGGCTCCAAGACGGTGAGGCGCTACGTGAAGTGATGGCATAGAGGCGGTGAGAAGGGCGAAGGGACACCCTGTTCGGACCGGAGCGGCTTCGACCGCGCGCCATTGATCGGGACCCGACGCCACCGGCGGACTTTATCAGGGCGCGCGGCAGATCACGCCGCAGACGAGACGCCGTATACGTGGCCGCGACCGACCGAAAGCCAGAACCGAACACAGCTCTTGCCAAGGGGCTATCCATACGCGGTCCGAGAGACGATGGCGAACCTCCAGGCCATCGGCCGATCCCGGGGCGGGCGCCCCACCAAGACCCACGCCATCGTCGACGAACACGGCCGACCGAGATATCTGATCGTTCGGCCAGGCCACCGCGGCGATGCCCCGTCGCGGCCGAGCTGGTCGGCACCTTTGCCCCGACCCACTGCCTCGCCGATACAGCCTATGACAGCGATGCCCTGCGCCGGCTGCGGTCATCTCGAACGATCCGACGTGCAAGCGACATCATCCCTTCGACCGCCGTGCCTACCGGCTGCGCAGTCTGATCGAGCGGACCTTCTCGAGACTGGAGGATCGGCGCCGCATCGCCACCCAGTTGGACAGGCTCGCCCGCAACCTCCTCGCCGCCGTCGCCATCGCCGGCACCGTCGCCAGCTGGTCATGAGGTTGGAGCCTAGGCGTTGCGCGGAGCGAGCAGGCAGCGTTCGCTCAATCTTCATCGTTGCGCGCCAAACCTGTCGTGGGTGGGGGCGCTCGGGAGGCGGTGGCATCCAGCGATGGCCGCTGTCACTGAGACGACGCAGCCGCTTGCTTCGGGGTTGCACCGGGGAGCGATGGTGCAGACATCGGGTGGCCTGGCCCCCAGCCCCCCACTGGCGCGGCTGGCTCTCACATCGCGCGGCGGGGTGTTGGGGCGAGGTCTCGTTCGGCTCTGGCAGCGCGGGCGTCCTCGCCGAATGCTTCCCACAGTCTGCGGTGCATCGGGTCTTCGACCGGCTCATACTCCGCGTGCCACTGGACGCCGAGGGCGAAGCGCCGGGCGCCCGCGATCGAGATGGCCTCCACCGTGCCGTCTTCCGCCCAGCCCTCCAGCACCACGCGCTCTCCGGCCGTCCAGACCGCCTGGCCGTGGAGCGAGTTCGTCAGTAGATCTGCGCTGCCATAGAGTTTCGCGAACGCCCCGCCCGCCGCGAGCCGTACCTTGTGGCGCTTACGAAAGATGATGGTCGCGTCCTTTTCATCCGGTGGCATGCGGTGGTTCATGCGCCCCGGCTCGTCCCGCACCTCTGGGTGGAGCGTGCCGCCGAAGGCCACGTTCATCTCCTGGATGCCGCGGCAGACGCCGAAGACGGGCTTGCCCGCCGCCACCATCGCGCGAATGAGCGGCAAGGTCACCGCATCGCGTCCGCGGTCGAAGGGCCCATGGCGGCCGTCGTCGCCCTCGCCATACTCCTCCGGATGAACATTCGGGCGCGCGCCCGTCAGCACCAGGCCGTCGAGGAGATCCAGAAGCTCCTCGGTCGACGCCGCACCGCCAAGGCCCGGGATCATGATCGGCCAGCAGCCCGCCGCCTCATACACCGCCTCCAGCGACCGAGTACCCGTCACCTGCGCATCATAGGTGTCGTTGATGCGGTGAGCGTTGGCGGTGACGCCGATCAGCGGGCGGTTGGTTGGCATGCGAGGGCGGCCTCCAGCGTTTCGGGACGGGCATTCGTTGCGAATATGATATCTTCGATCCCGTTGCCGCCAAGTCTAGCAATATGCGTGCCGGACCACGAAGCGTTCGCAAGCACGATCTCTGGCCCGTTTTCCGCGCCATCGCCGCAGTTGCGGAGGCCGCCGCTGATCCAGTTTTCGCCGATGCGATGGTTGGAGTAGCCGGGGCGGGCCGCGATCTCGCGCGCTTCTCCGCCCGCGAAGGACCAAAGGCGTAGCGTGCCTCCGATATGCGGTGTCTCGACATAGGCGACGTCTAGCACGCCGTCGCCGTCGAAATCGGCGATGCCGGCGGGGGCGAGCCAGCGGTTGGCCCTGCCGATGAAGGGGGTGGCGGCGATCTTTGCGAGCGCACCGTCGCGGAGGCCGTAGATGGCGAGCTGTGCGCCCTTGGCGATATCCGATTCGATGACGATCGCGTCCGAGAGCCCGTCGCCCGTCACATCGGCGAGGCGCGGGGTGATGTCCTCGAAGACCCGGTGTCGAGGCAGGGTGAAGGCGGTCTCGCAGGGCCCGGTCGTTTCCCCGTCGCGCGATACGGTTCGGGCGCGCAGGGTCCCGGCCTCGACCGCGTCGCCGAGGACGCCATGGGCATAACGCGTCGTCTGATCGGAATACGCGGCCCAAACGATGCCCGGGCCCGCGTGATGCGCAGCACCCGCGTCGGGCGGGCCCGCCGGGTAGTCGCAAGCCTCAGCGCCTGTGGCGAGGAGGAGTGCCAGGCCCGCGATCGCTGCGGCGCGTTGCTTGGGGCGGACGCTCAGATCTGGCGCTCCGGCATGGTCACGATCAGGCCTTCGAGGGCTTCGGTGACCTTGATCTGGCATGTCAGGCGCGAGGTCTCGTTCGGCTCATAGGCGAAGTCGAGCATGTCGACTTCCATGTCCTCCTTCTCCGGCAGCCGGTCGATCCAGTCCGCGTGGACGTAGACATGGCATGTGGAG
>JBCCWM010000452.1:0-3754 GCA_039193505.1 Pseudomonadota bacterium
ATTGCGCAGACGGCCACTTCGGCCCTGACTTCGGAAAAGGTGCGTTGGAGCACGGCACCCGTCGCTGTCAGCGTGTCGCCGAGGAGGAAGAACTGAACATCGGAGGCGGCCGGCGGCTCCTCAGGAAACTCACCCTCGAGGATGGCCCATTGCGCGACCAAGGGCTTCAGGCGATCCGCAGTGACGACGATGTCGAAATGATCCTCGTGGACATCGAGTTTCATGTGCCCACCCATCGGCAGGCACTTCTCAACGCACAGAAGCGAGAGGAGGAGGAGTTTCGCGGTCGTGCGTGGCAAATCGGCTGGCGCGGTCGAAATCTCAGTCCGCGTGCGGCCGTTGAACATCGCTTCGGTCACCAAGCGAAGTTCCGACATCTGAATACGGGTGGCCGCGGGTGTCGCACCGAATGCAATCCGGTAGTAGCGGAGTTTTGCGGATGCGGAGTTGACGCTGTCGCCGATCAGCCCAAGCTCTGGCGAGGCTTTTCCGCCGAGATCTTGCATCAACTCGACCCCGTTCGAGATGGCACCGATCGGGCTGATGAGATCGTGGCAGATGCGCGAGCTGACCAGGGCGGAAAGATCGTGGGGGCTCATGTCAATTCGCTCCTGTCTGCGGGGAGGACACAACCTATGGTTATCTTAGAGCCAGGCTGCTTCGTGCGCCACCCCGAACAGACCGATTGGGGCATCGGGCAGGTACAATCCGTGATTGGACACAGGATTACAGTGAACTTCGAGCATATCGGAAAGACGGTCATCGATGGTCGGTCGGTCGCGCTTGATCAAGTGTTTCCGGACGATCCCGGCTGGGGGGACTAGGCCCAAGGCAGGCTTAAGAACTGGTTAAGATGGCGTACGCCACCGGCGCGGTTGCTCTTGCCGACAAACCTGCCTATGTCGATTGAAAAGGGTTCTTTGTCCATGACAGCCGCGCTCGACCCCGCGACCGATCTCGACCAGAGCCGCTTCGAGGTACGTTTGGCGGCGTCCGAAGGGGATGTGCGGGCCGCGCAGCGCCTGCGATACCGGGTTTTTGTCGAGGAAATGGGGGCGGTCGCGGCCGAGGCGCGGCATTCAGAGCGATTGGAATGCGATCGCTTCGACGCTGTCTTCGAGCACCTTCTTCTGATCGACCGAACTGTGGACAACCCGCTCGATAGGGTCGTTGGCGCCTACCGGCTGCTGACGGATGCGCGGGCGCGCCAGGGTGAGGGATTTTACGGTTCGACGGAGTACGACCTCGCGCCGATCCTCGCGCAGGGGCGCCGCTCGGTCGAGCTTGGCCGCTCCTGCGTCGCGGCGGAGCATCGGGGCGGCGTCGGCATGCACCTCCTCTGGTCCGGGCTCGCGGATTTCGTGCTTTCGCGCGACATTCAGATCCTTTTCGGTGTGGCGTCTTTCCACGGGACCGACCCCGACCGCATCGCACATGCGCTCAGTTACTTGCACCATCGCCACCTCGCGCCTCGCGATCTGCGGGTCCGCGCAAGGCCCCCTCACTCCGTTCGCATGGACAGACTGGCCGCGGAGGAGGTGGACCGGCGGCGCGCGCTCAAAGAGGTGCCGAGCTTGATCAAAGCTTATCTGCGGCTGGGCGGTTTCGTCGGTGAGGGCGCTTACATTGATAAGGATTTCAACACCATAGACGTGTGTCTTCTGATGGACACGACGCGAATGGTGGCGCGGTATCGGGACTACTATACCAAGCATGTTGGATGACGGTCCTGCCGGCCGTGTGACGGGGCTGACATGGGACGGGGCCAAGCCGGCCCCTGTGCCGGCGCCCGCGCTCTGGCAGTGGCCCGTGGCTTTCTTTCGGGCCGTCACCCTAATTGCAGCGACCTACGCGCTTTCGGCGGTGCTCCAGGTGCTCAAATGGGTGGAACGCGGCGATCATGGCGGGCGCTGGTATGGGCTTGTCCGGGTTTGGGGCCGGCTCAATCTTGCGCTTTGTGGGCTCACGCTGCGGCGGAGCGGCGCGCCCGATCCGGCGGCACAGGCCATCGTGGCCAATCACGCCGGCTGGCTCGACATCTTCACATTGCTCGCCGCCGATCGGGTGTTTTTTGTCTCCAAAGCGGAGGTGCGGGCCTGGCCGGTTGTCGGCCCACTTTCCCGGCAGATGGATCCGGTCTACATCGACCGCCGCCGCCAGGCCGCCAAGGCGCATGGGGAGGAGATCGCCCGGCGCCTCGCAGATGGCGACCGGCTTTGCCTCTTTCCCGAGGGAACGAGCACCGATGGTCGCCGGGTCCTGCCGTTTCGAAGCACGCTCTTTGCGGTGTTCACACCGGAGATGCGCGTCCAACCGGTGAGCATTGTCTACAGGCCGAGACCCGGCCTGCCGGACAGCTTTTATGGCTGGTGGGGCAACATGGCCCTCGGGCCGCACTTGAAGGCGGTCTTCGCGCTCTCCTCAGGCGGCGTTGTCGACGTGGTCTTTCATCCATCGCTGCTGGCCGCGGAGTATCCATCGCGGAAGGCCTTGGCGCGAGCCGCTGAGGAGCGCGTGCGTGCCGGTCTGGACGCTCGGGTCGGCTCGGAGGTCTGATGACGCCGCCGTTGCATGGTGAGCGACGTGCAACCGCTCCGCAGCTCGGTCGCATTTCGCGGCGCTACGGCTGTTGGCTCATGGCCTCGTGATACCGCTTGAGGGCGTCCACCGGCGCCTCAGCGTCCCAGACCTCCGGGCCGAGTGCGAAGAAGTCGACCACCGGCGTCAGTGCGGCGACCTGCGAGAGGTCCAATCCCCCCTCAGCGACAACCGGCAACTCGATCATCTCCGACCACCAGGCAAACAGGTCCGTTTCGGTGCTGTCGCCGGCGGAGAACGCGATGTAGTCGGCGCCGTGCTCCCCGGCCGTCATCCCGGTATGCCGCGACACGCCGCAAAACGCACCGACAATCGCCTCCTGGCCGAGCGTCCTTCGGGCTGTTGCGACTTGATTGGCCCCGTCCGACAAATGCACGCCGTCGAGGCCCACCCGCTCCACCAAATCGATTGCCTCCAGGACTACAAGTGGCACATCGCGGGCATGCGCAATCGTGCGGAGCGTGTCCGCGGCCCGGACCGCATCCTCGGGATCTGATGGTGGCGCGAGGCGCACACAGGCGACCGGCACCTCATCGAGAAGCCTCGGCAGCGACGCCTCCAGCACGGAAAGAGCCGCCCGCGCCGGCGTCACGAGATAAATCTGAGGGGTCTGGTCATCGGTCATCAGCGCTGGGTCTCTAACGCCCCGCCCGGCAGGCGTCCAGCGCCAATCCCTTTGCAACTCAGGTGGCGACGGGCTAGGGCCTTCGCATGGCGTTTTTCTCGAAACTGCGCGAGCGGCTGTTCAAAACCTCTTCGAAACTCGAGGGCAACCTCGAGGCCCTGGTCGAGGAGGCCGAGGACGCTGTCGACCCGGCTCCGGAGCCGGAGGGTGAGCGTCCGGGCCTCATCAGCCGCCTTGTGGGCCAGGGCCGCGCGCCGACGCGGGTTCTCGACGACGACATGCTCGAAAGCCTTGAGGAGGTGCTGATCCAAGCCGATCTCGGTGTCGACACGGCGCTGAAGGTCTCGGCGCGGATGGCTGAGGGGCGCTTCGGACGCCGGCTTGCCGTGAGCGACATCAAAGCGCTGCTCGCGGCCGAGGTGGCGGCGATCCTGGAGCCTGTGGCGCGGCCGATGCCGCTCTACCCCAAGCGGCCGCAGGTGGTTTTGGTCGTTGGTGTCAACGGCTCCGGGAAGACGACAACGATCGGCA
>JBCCWM010000453.1:0-3749 GCA_039193505.1 Pseudomonadota bacterium
GACCATCTGGCAGGTCATGCCCGACACCCGGCTCTCGAACCGCGTCTCCGCATCCTAAGACGACATCGTCGATCCTTGCTGCCAGTCCCGGACCGACCTCATCGACCACCCCTCGCGCACCATATCCATCGGACCCCGCGATCGGGCTCATGGGTTTTGATCAATGAGCGTTGGTATCAGACCGCCCCGCTCAGCGCGGGCCAGATACTTGCGCACCGTCGTGCGGCCCACGCCGATGCCGTCGCCCACCTCTCGGCACGTTGGGCCGCTCGCATGCAGCCGCAAGGCCGCTCTGATCTTCCTCATATGCAATCTCGCCATTGGGTTCCTCCAGCCCCGTCAAAGGGCGACAGGCCACCCGCCTTCGTGACTGCTCAGCAGCTCGAACCGGCCTCGGCACGCTTGTCCGCGCGCCCCGGAACCGCGTCGGGCCAGAATGGAGTGGCTGTCTGTGTCACGTTTGAACACCTGTCCTTGCCACCCTGGTGCGCGCAGAGTGTCCGGACAAACAGACACTACCTGTCGCGGCACCGCAAGGCGACGCCATCTTTGCCGTGCTGACCGCGCATACATGCGCTCGGAGGCGGCGAGTGCTTTGCCCCGCTCTGCTCACCGGGTGGTTTCTGCTGCGCGGGCGGCGGCCGTGAGCTCTTCGTGGTTCATCTTCCTCACTAGCGTCGCCAGCCACCAGATGTTCCCGCACGGGTCCGAAACGCCGCCGGCCCGGTCACCGTAGAACTGTTCAGCAACGGGCATCATCTCCGTCCCTCCGGCCGCGAGCGCCGCCGCGAAGGCCGCGTCCACATCCTCGACATAGAGATGGAGAAACGCCGGATGACGCATCTCCTCGCCGCCGTCAGACATCAGGACAGTCGACCCGGCCACTTCCACCGCCGCACTCCAGATCCGACCGTCGCTCCGCAGGAGCGGCTCCGCGACAAGTCGCGCCCCGAACGCGGCCTCGGCAAAGGCAATCACGCGCTCCACGCCGGGGAAGATGATCATGGGGGCGAGAGCGGTCTGGTGTTCGGGTTTCCAGGTCATTTGTGTCTCCTTTAGCTGCCGGCGCGCCAAGTCCGTGCCTTGATGTCGCGGTTTCCGCTCGTGCTCCTTGAATGTGAAAGCTGGCGCACCCTCAAGTGCCACTGTGCAATGCATTCTTATTAAGAAAAACGGCCCGGCACGTCCCTAGGCTGCGGCCGACGGAAGGAGGCGTCGGCCCGAAGGGTTGAGCGGCGGGCTGGCAGAGTGACGGTTTCTGCCCCATGGCAGACCAAAGCCCGGCGGGATCCACCGAACGGATCGATCCGGGTTGGACCGGAAGACAGGTCGGCGATGCGCCGGCTTTCGGTCCCTACATCTCCTGACCGAGCGCGTCCGCGACGGCGAAGATGTCTTTGTCGCCGCGGCCGCACATGTTCATCACCATCAGATGGTCCGGTGGCAGGTCGGGCGCGATCTTAGTGACGTGGGCGAGGGCGTGGGAGGGTTCGAGGGCGGGTATGATGCCCTCAAGCGCGCAGCAGAGCTGGAACGCCTCGAGCGCCTCGGCATCCGTGACGGAGACATACTCGACGCGGCCCATATCGTGGAGCCACGCATGCTCGGGCCCGATGCCGGGGTAGTCGAGGCCCGCCGAGATCGAGTGACCCTCGAGGATCTGGCCGTCCTCATCCTGCAGGAGGTACGTGCGGTTCCCGTGGAGAACGCCCGGGCGGCCGCCGGTGAGGCTTGCCGCGTGCTCCATCCGGTCGTCGACGCCGTGTCCGCCCGCCTCGACGCCGATGATCCGGACGTCGCGATCGTCAAGGAACGGGTGGAAGAGGCCCATGGCGTTGGAGCCGCCGCCAATACAGGCGACCAGGCTGTGCGGGAGCCGTCCCTCGGCGGCCTGCATCTGCTCGCGGGTCTCGCGACCGATGATCGACTGGAAGTCGCGGACCATGGCGGGGTAAGGATGCGGCCCCGCGACGGTGCCGATGCAGTAGAACGTGTCGCGGACATTGGTGACCCAGTCCCTGAGCGCTTCGTTCATCGCGTCCTTCAGCGTGGCGCGGCCGGAGGTCACCGGGATCACCTCCGCGCCGAGGATCTTCATGCGGAAGACGTTGGGCTTTTGCCGCTCGACATCAGTCGCGCCCATGAAGACCACACATTTGAGGCCGAACCGGGCACAGACGGTTGCGGTTGCGACGCCGTGCTGGCCAGCGCCGGTTTCGGCGATGATCCGGGTTTTGCCCATGCGGCGCGCGAGAAGGATCTGGCCGAGCACATTGTTGATCTTGTGGGCACCGGTGTGGTTCAACTCATCGCGTTTGAGGTAGATCTTGGCGCCGCCCAAGTGCTCCGTCAGACGCTCCGCGAAGTAGAGCGGGGAGGGCCGCCCGACATAGTGGGTCCAGAGATGGTCCATCTCTGCCCAAAAGGTCGGATCCGTTTTGGCGTGGGTGTAGCACTGCTCGAGGTCGAGGATGAGCGGCATCAGCGTCTCTGAGACGAAGCGACCGCCGAAGATGCCAAAGCGGCCCCGCTCGTCGGGGCCGGTGCGATAGGAGTTTAGCGTTTCTGTCGGCATGGCGCGTCCCCTTCTCAAGCGCTGCCCCTCTTAGACGCTCCACTCGGTGAGGGAAAGGCGCCGTGGGCGCTGCGGCGAGAGGGCGCGGGTCAGGCGGGCTCAGGCACCGCAGCGGCCGCGGCAAGAAAGGCCCGGATCTGCGCGGGATCCTTGACGCCCCGAGCACGCTCCACCCCGGACGAGACATCGAGCACAGACGCGCCGGTCGCTGCCACGGCTGCGGAGACGGTCTCGGCCGTCAGCCCGCCCGCAAGCATCCAGGGCACGTGCCACGTTCGCCCGGCCAGCAGCCGCCAGTCGAAGCGCGTGCCGTTGCCGCCAGGCCGCGTGGCGCCTGGCGGTGCTTTGGTGTCGATGAGCAGCCGGTCCGCGACGCCCTCGTAACGGTCGATTTGCGTCAGGTCGCCCTCCTCCGCCAAACCGATGGCCTTCATGACAGGCAGGCCGGTGCCTGCCCTGACCTCGGCGACACGCTCGGGCGTTTCCTCGCCATGGAGCTGGATCATATCGAGCGGTACTGCCGAGAGGACATCGGTCAGTGTCGCATCGTCCGGATCGACGAAGAGGCCAACGGATCTGATCCCGTCCGGCAGCGAGCGGGCGAGACGGGCTGCCGTCTCCGTGTCAACAGATCGCGGCGAGCGCGCGAAGAACACCAAACCGATAAACGCTGCCCCTGCCGAGACAGCAGCCTTCAGCCCCGTTTCTTCCGTGATCCCGCAAATCTTGACGCGCACTGCGTCAGGCATTCTTGCCCGCGGATTCGAGGATGGCGAGGACCTCGTCTTCTTCGGAGAGGTGTCGCTTCCGAAGAGCTGTGACCTCGTTGGCCAGTTGCTCGGCCTCCCGGCGCTTTCGGCGTGCCATCTGGCGATGTTTGCCCTCACGCAGGTACTCGATCACATAGCCGAGGACGAGGCCGAGACCGATGGAGGCGAGGGAGACCACGAAGAGCGGGAGGTCGATCGAATACGCGTAGACCTCGCTCAGCCCATCGGGCAGCAGGTCCACCGTCACAATCTCGCGGTTCGCCAGGGACAGGAGAATCACGACAATCATCGCGACCGCGAGAAAGACCATTTTGATGAACCGCAACATGACGGTGCCCTCCGGGTTAGGCGTCGGTTTGGTCGGTGTTCAACCGGTCGCGCAGCAGCTTTCCTGTCTTAAAGAA
>JBCCWM010000454.1:0-3727 GCA_039193505.1 Pseudomonadota bacterium
CGCAATGACCCGGACGCGTCTCAGCCTCTTTGACACGACGCTTCGGGATGGGCAGCAGAGCCAGGGCGTCGATTTCAGCCTGGAGGACAAGGTCCGGATCGCCGGTGCGCTCGACGCGCTCGGGATCGACTACATCGAGGGGGGATGGCCCGGCGCGAACCCGACGGACAGCGAGTTCTTTGGCCGGGTGCCCGCCACGCGCGCCAGGATGACGGCGTTCGGCATGACCAAGCGTGCCGGGCGGTCAGCCGCGAATGATGACGTGCTCGCCGCGGTGATGAACGCGGCAACGCCCGCGGTCTGTCTGGTCGGCAAGACCCATGACTTCCATGTGAAGAAGGCGCTCGGCATCACCCTCGAGGAGAATGTAGAGACCATCCGCGCCTCCTTCGAGCATGTGGTGGCAGCGGGGCGGGAGGCGCTCTTTGACGCGGAGCACTTCTTCGACGGGCACCGCGCCAACCCGGATTATGCGCTGGCGTGCCTCCGGGCGGCTTTTGACGCGGGCTGTCGGTGGATCGTTCTCTGCGACACAAACGGTGGCGCCTTGCCGGACGACATCCGGCGGGGGGTGAGTGCAGCGATTGCGGCGGGCATCCCGGGGGAGCGGCTCGCGATCCACACACACAACGACACCGAAAGCGCTGTGGCCAACAGCCTGGTGGCCGTCGATGCCGGCGTGCGCCAGATCCAGGGTACGCTCAACGGGCTCGGGGAACGCTGCGGAAACGCCAATCTCACTTCGCTGATCCCGACGCTCCTTCTGAAGGAGCCCTATGCCAGCCGCTATGAGATCGGGGTGAGCGAAGACGCGCTTGGCGGCCTCACGCGGACGAGCCGGATGCTCGACGAGATCCTGAACCGAGTGCCCGACGCCAGCGCGCCTTATGTGGGCGCCTCGGCCTTTACGCACAAGGCAGGCCTTCATGCCTCAGCGATCCTCAAGGACCCGACCACTTATGAGCATGTCCCGCCTGAGAGCGTTGGGAACGCGCGCTTTGTGCCGATCTCGAACCAGGCCGGGCAGTCGAACCTGCGGGAGCGTCTGGCGGCGGCGGGGCTTCAGGTCGAGAAGGGAGACCCGCGGCTTGCCGAGATCCTGGCCTTGGTCAAACGCCGCGAGGATGAGGGTTATGCCTATGACACGGCGCCCGCCTCGTTCGAGCTTCTGGCGCGCGAGGCACTCGGTCGCCTGCCGAGGTTCTTCGAGGTCGAGCGCTACCGTGTCATCTCAGAGCGGCGGCGCAATGCGCGCGGTGCGACGGTCACCGTCTCCGAGGCGGTCGTGACCGTGATGATTGGCGAGCAGCGGATCACCAGTTTTCACGAGAACAAGGACGCTGGACTGAAGGATTCAGGGCCGGTCAACGCGCTGTCCAAAGCTCTGGCGCAGGATCTCGGACCCTATCAGCGCCACATCGACGATCTGAAGCTCGTCGATTTCCGTGTCAGGATCACAAACTCCGGCACGGATGCCGTTACCCGCGTGCTGATCGACAGCGAGGACGGAACCGGACGGCGTTGGTCGACCGTTGGCGTTTCCGCAAACATCGTCGATGCCTCGTTCGAGGCGCTCCGCGATGCGATTGTCTGGAAGCTGATCCGGGATGAGGCTGAGGCCGCATGACGGCATTCTTCACACTCCACCAGGATCTCCCGCGGGAGGGACCGGGCGACCGGGAAAGCCTCGACTGGGCGCTGACGCTCGCGGCCCCGCCCCGGGACGGTCAGATCCTCGACGCCGGGTGTGGGCCGGGTGCGGACCTCCTCGATCTGGTGGCGCATGTGCCGGATGGACGGGTGATCGGACTGGAGCAGCATGCGCCCTTTGTCGAGGCCGCGGCAGCGCGGGTGGCGGAGGAGCGTCGCGTTGACGTGCGCCACGGCGATATGGCCGCTGCGGAGGGGCCGTTCGATGTGATCTGGTGCGCCGGTGCGCTCTACTTCCTGGGCGTCGAGGCGGGTCTTCGCGGCTGGCGCTCTGCGCTGGCACCCGGGGGCGCGGTGGTGTTCTCCGACGCGGTGTGGCTCGGTGCGGAGTGTCCGGAGACTGCGCGCAGGCAATGGGAGGAGTATCCGGGTATGACCGACATTCCGGGCACCCTCGCCCGCATCGAGGCCGCCGGGTACCGATCGATGGGCCATCGGGTGCTGAGCGATGCGGCCTGGGAGGCCTACTACACGCCGCTCGAGCGCCGGATCGCCGCCCTTTCCCCGGGCGCAGACCCAGCCCTTGCAGCAGTGCTGGACGAGGGGTGGCGCGAGATCGAGGTCTGGCGCGCGCACCGGGATGCCTTCGGGTACGGGCTCTTCGTGGCCCGCGCATGAGCGTGGACGCGGCCGCCGAGCTGGTGGCGCGCGGCGACCCGGAGCGGTTTCGAGCGGCGATGACGGCCGCTCTGGCGGTGCGCGGCGATCTCCTCGTTCTCTATGCGTTCAACCTTGAGCTTGCGCGGTCGAGCTGGGTGGCATCGGACCCACTGATCGCGGACATGCGGTTGCAGTTCTGGGCCGACATTCTCGAGGAGGTGTCCAGCGGCGGTGCCGTGAGGCCGCACGAGGTTGCAACACCGCTCGCAGACGTCGTCCGGCGCCACGGCCTTCCTCGGACGCTCCTCGACGCGATGGTCTCCTCGCGCCGCAGGGAGATGGCGCCAGTCGAGACGCTCGAGACAGTTCAAACCTATGTGCAAGACACGGCGGGCGGGCTCCTGCGCTTGGCCGCGCAGGTGGCATCCGGGGGGACCGCGGCCGATGCTGCGGCATCCGCCGCCGGTGCAGGGCACGGGATGGCGGCCTACCTTCTGGCGCTGCCCGCGCTGGCGGCATCGGGGCGGCAAGCGCTTCCCATCGGCGGAGAGGCTGGGGACGTCAGATCCCTTGCCGCGTGGGGGCGCGGACGTCTCAGCGCCGCGCGCGCTCTGGCGGTGGCGCCGGCGGCTCGCCCGGCTTTCCGCACCAACCCGACTGCGGATCTCGTCCTCGCTCGGGCAGAGCGGGCGCCCCACCGCGCCATGGACGACACGCTCGCGCCCTCTGAGTTTCGGCGGCGCGCGGTCTTTCTGCGAACCACGCTCTTCGGCAGCTGGTAGGTCAGCGCCCGTCCATGCCCTTCAGGATGACAAGCTCATCCGCGCGGTCGTCTCGCTGCGCGAGCGCGCGTGCCAGCGCCCGCTGCAAACCACCGCTCATGTAAGGACCGCAGACCGCGGCATCGACGGCCTTCAGCCGCAAAAACGTGGCCAGCGCATAGGCGCGCACGCTCGTCGTCAGATAGCCGTGGCGCGACTGATCGCGCGAGGCCAGGAGGTCGATCAAGCCGAAGCCCGCATAGATCACCGCGAGATCGGTCAGCTCTTCGTGTTCGCTCTCTCCGCCGGGCGCACTTTCGACATGGGGCGCGAGGATGTAGTGCGAGAGCTCGTGCGCCATCGTCCCGATGAACGCATTCGGCCGCTTGAGAAGCCCAGGGTTGTAGCTGACAATCGCGGGCCCCTCCTCATCTTCGTAGAACGTGCCGGCAATCGGTTGGCTGAGGCCGGGGCCGTCGGGCAACTCAACCAGCTTGACCGGCCAGTGGTTGACACCGAGATAGGCGCGGATCTCGTCAAAGAGGGGACCGGGGCGCACCCCCGCACCGCCGAGCCCATCGGGAAAGTAGCGCTGGGTCGGCAGGACCAGGCGGGTGTGGCGAAAGAAGGTGCGGGGTCCAAGTGTCGTCACCAGC
>JBCCWM010000455.1:0-3718 GCA_039193505.1 Pseudomonadota bacterium
GAACCCGGTCGAGACCATCTGGCAGGTCATGCCCGACACCCGGCTCTCGAACCGCGTCTCCGCATCCTAAGACGACATCGTCGATCCTTGCTGCCAGTCCCGGACCGACCTCATCGACCACCCCTGGCGCATCATATCCATCGGACCCCGCGACCGGGCTCATGGGTTTTGATCAGTTAGCGTTGGCCTTAGGTGTCCACCACGTATACAGGGAGACCTTTCCGACACCGGTCAGCGAGCCCAGGACGACCGTGTCGTCTGACACGGGCTCGCCGGGGGCGCCGCTCGCGACGTGACGCTCGCGACAAAGCGGGGGTGGCTGTTCCAGGAAGGCCGCATGATACACGAAGAGGTGATCGAGGAGTTGGACGACGTGCCGGGGCGTTGCCGTCCCGCGACCAGGCGTTTCCATTTGTCTGCTGCCCGGCTGGTCCCCGGGACGTATCTCTCGCGCGCGACATCGCCAAGATCCGCGCGATCCTTCAACTGACGCGGTGCAAGCCGGGTATGTGCATCCATGCAGCCCTCGCTCCACCCCGTCTGCCGGTCGCACCATGGGCCGAAGGGGAGGCCGCCGGGTCGGCCGACACTCTCCGGCGTGCCTGAGGCCGGCTGCCCGTCTTCGACTATGCTCCTATCGACCGGCCGGTTCTCAAGCGTCCCGGGACGCCCCTCCGTCCGCGCAACCGAGACCGACCGACATCTCGCCCCCTCGGGCGCAGCCGCCTGCCGGGCCTCCAGGACCTTCTGGCCAACGAACCACGAGAACTCCCCGCTCTGCCCCACGGGGCCAGCGCCCCATCCCCATTGCGGCCAAGCAGCGGGTGCGCATCCTCCTGTCGATGCCCCCTGGCCGACGTCCCAGAGACGTCGTTCGACGGTCCGGACGGCGGGACCATCTTCGCTCCACACAGGCTCCGGCGGCCCGCAATCCCACGCCTCGAAGCCGAAGGCCGTGCGAGAGGCGAGGTTCGGGGGGGAGCGCGTGTCCGCACCTGCTCAGATCCCCCGGCGCGCGCCTGAAAGCCGAAGGATGCCGGTGCTCACCTGAACGCAACTGCCGGCGATGGCAATCTTTTCTGGGTTGCGGGACACCTCGACTTCGATCTCGCTCGGCCGAGCCATTTCGACGCCTTGGGTGATGCGGTACCGCGAGGCACTTGGTCGCTCAGCGGAGAGGAGGGCCGCCAGGGCACCCGATGCACTGCCCGTGGCGGGATCTTCGGGCGGGTGGCCGAGTGGGCTAAGCACCCGGGACCGGAGGCGAAAACGCTCGCCATCCCGCCCAAGCACCACAAACGCACAAATCGCGAAGCCATCGACGGTGGCCGGTCCGGCCGCCGCCGCGGCGCGAAACGCCGCAAAGTCGGGCGCGACAATGCCGAGCGCGTCCACGTCCGTGAGTTCCACAAAGGCAAACGGCAGACCGACGGATGCAACGCAGGGTGCGACGTGGTCAACGGACACCGCGGACGGGGAGAGACCCAAGCAGGCCGCAACCCGATCAACGGGCACGCCGCCCAAGACCTCAAGGCCTTGAGGCGCCACAATGGACGCGCCGACGACCTCCGCTCCCGATCGGATCAGAGTGACGGCGACATCTCCGCCGGCCTCATCGAAGGTCATGACATCGTAGGTCCCGGATCGTGCCGCCGTGCTCTCGCGCCCGATGACAAACGCAGTGCCGATGGTGGGATGCCCCGCGAACGGGATTTCCGCGAGCGGTGTGAAGATCCTGAGGTGAGCCGTGTGCGCACCGCCGCGCGGAGGGAGGATGAACGTTGTCTCTGAGAACCCGAATTCGCGGGCGATGGCCTGCATGTCGCCTGCCGTCAGGCCACGCGCATCGTGGATCACGGCGACCGGATTGCCTGCGAACTGAGTGTCGGTGAAGACATCGACGATGCTGTAGGGGACGGAGGCGTGGCCCATGGGGATTGAGTGCGGGATCCGGCAGGCAGTCTCAAGTCCGAACGTCCGATGCCGCCGGCAGATGTGAAGGCCATCCTGCGGAAGGGTCATGCTCCCAAAGGGCGACGCTCGCCGGGATCGCAGCGGTCGGTGGTTGACGGCGCCCGGGCTACGTGTCCTCTCCCGGGAGCGTCAGCCCGGCCTCCCGGGCATAGACCTTCGCCACCGCAGCGTCGTCTTCCCGACCTAGGCCCATCGCGGCGGCCTTTTGGTAGCGGGACAGGGCGGTCTTAGTCAGGGGTGCATCAAAGCCAATGGCCCCTGCCGCCTCAAGCACAATTCCCAGATCCTTCGGCCAGATGTTCACCTGGCTGAGGGGCGTATAGTCACCGGACACGATGTGCGGTGCGCGGTTTTCCAGCATCCAGGAGCTGCCGGCGCACTTGCTGATCACCTCAAGGAAGCTCTCGGGGCTCACGCCTTGGGTCATGCCGAAGGTCAACGCCTCGGCCATGGTCGCGATGTGCACGCCGGCGAGGAGCTGGTTCACCGCCTTCATCGCCGAGCCCGCACCTGCGGCGTCGCCGAGGCGGAACACGGTCTCGGCCGTGGCCTCAAGCACGAACTCCGACGCCGCGAAGGCGTCGGGCGTCCCTGAGGCCATGATGCTGAGTTGGCCCTGGGCGGCTTTGGACGCACCGCCCGAGATCGGCGCGTCGAGATAGTGCACGCCATGCTCCCGGCAGCGACCTTCCATCTTCCGGGCGAAGTCCGGTGGCACCGTCGCACAGCCCAGCACCACGGTACCGGCGCGAAGACGCGGCACCAGGGCGTCGGGCCCGAAGAGCACGGCCTCCACCTGGGCGGCGTTGAGGACGACAATTGCGGCGGCATCGAGATCGGCGCCGAGCTCCGACAGAGTGCCTGCGGTCCCTCCGTCTGCCGCAAACCGCGCAACGTGCTCCGGCACGAGGTCGCACCCATACACTTGGTGCCCCGCGCGCACGCAGGAGAGCGCCATGCCGTACCCCATGGAACCGAGCCCGATCACCGCAAGCTGACGTGTCACGCCGCACCTCCCTCTCGCACAACTTGAGCCGCGTCGCGCCGCGTGCTCTCCACTCGGTAAACCTTGTCTGAGGAGGTGATGAACATCGTGGTTCCTTGGTCACCACCGAAGCAGAGATTTGCCGTTTGCTGCGGCAACCAGATCTTGCCGATCAGGCCGCCCTCGGGCGAAAGACAGTGAATGCCGTCGAGGGCGGAGGTCCACACAAAGCCCTCGTGATCCACGCGGAAACCGTCGGGAACCCCTGGCGCCACCACCGCATAGACGCGTGGGTTGGAGAGTGTGGGACCCTCCACGTCAAAGACCCGAATGTGGTGCGGCAAGTCGTAATCGATGCCGGGGAAGCTCGCCCCCCGGATCGCGCCGGAATCCGCAACATAGAGCCGCTTCTCGTCGGGCGAGAAGGCGAGACCATTGGGCTTGTCGAAATCCGTGGCGGCTGCGTGAAGCGTGCCGTCGGGCATCGCGCAAAAGACATAGCAGCCCCCGATCTCGCTCTCGGCCGGGTAGCCCTCGACGTCTGAGTTGATGCCGTAAGGGGGATCGGTGAACCAGACCGATCCGTCGGAGCGCACAACCACGTCATTGGGGGAGTTGAGGCGCCTGCCCTCGAACCGGTCCGCAACAACCTCCACCGCGGCCGCGTCCATCGGGTCGCGCCGCCGGATCACGCGCCGTCCGCCATGCTCGCACGAGACCATCAGCCCATCGAGGTCGAGCGTGTTGCCGTTGGCAAAC
>JBCCWM010000456.1:0-3707 GCA_039193505.1 Pseudomonadota bacterium
GCACCGCACGTTCGACCGCGTGCAACTGCTGCGCGAGATCCACACAAGACCGCCCGCTCTCGATCATCTCGATGACTTTGCGGACGTGGCCCTCCGTCCGCTTCAGGCGATTGGCGATGTCAAGATGGCTCACGTGCTGCACGCGAGTATCATATCCCCCCAGGGGGGATAAGCCAAGAGGTCAATCGCACCATCGGCCTCGGCCACACTGGCGACGGAGTGCAGCCTGCCGCGAGGGCATCAAACGACGTAGTTCAGCCCCAGGCGGCCGCCGTCGACAAAGATTGTCTCGCCGGTGATGTAGCTGGCCTTCTCGGAGCAGAGAAAAGCGACGACGTCGCCGATCTCGCGTACGGTGCCCATCCGTTTGAGTGGTGTGCGCGACATCGCCATGCGGAGCGCGTCGGGGTTGGCGTTGACGCCTGCCATCATCTCCGTGTCGATGGAGCCTGGCCCGACGGCGTTCACTCGGATCCCATGGGGTGCAAGCGCGAGCGCTGCCACTTTGGTCAGTTGCGTCACCCCGCCCTTGGAGGCGCAATAGGCCGGGATCGCCGGGATCGCCACCTGGGCGTTGATCGACGACATGTTGACGATGGCGCCCTCGATGCCCCGATCCACCATCGTCCGCGCCACGCGCTGACTGGCGACGAAGACGGCCTTCAGGTTCACATCGATCACCCGCTCGAACGTGGAGAGCTCGTAGTTAAGGAAGTCGCCCGGCATCGCAATGCCCGCATTGTTGACCAGTGCCGCAACGGGGCCGTGGTCCTTCTCAATCTGGTCGATGAGGGAGAGCGTCGCTGCGGCGTCGCCCATGTCGCACATATAGCCTGTGCCGCCGAGGGTCGCTGCGGCGTCGACAACGCGCTCCTTCACATCGGCGAGGACAACGCGGAAGCCGTCCGCGACAAGCGCCTCGCCGCACGCAAACCCGATCCCTTGCGCGCCCCCCGTCACAAGCGCGATTGCACCATCCGACATCTCGGCCTCCTCTCTCATCCGAGGCCCAGTCATCACCGACTGAGTGGGGCGAGCAAGCCCTTCGAGCGGATGTGAGCGCGCTCCTCTTCAACCGTTTGGATGAGCGGAATGCCGCCGACGACGCCCCTAGCGGCCGCTCGTCATGCGCCGTGTGAAGGCCAGCGCGCGCTCTCCGTCAAACCCTTCGGAGGCCAGCTCCGCACTCCACTCCGCCTCGTACTCGGTGCCAACGGAGGCAATCCGATCGCCGAGCTCACCGCTCGTCTCCTCGATCGGGACACCCGCGGCGACAAATTCCTCCCGACCGAGATAGTCGGCATAGTCGAAGGCCTTTGCCGCGAGCGCGTGCACCGTGTCGCTGGAATAGGCTTTGATCAGTGCAAGATCGTCGGGATCAACGCTTGCGGTTGCCTGCTGGGACAGGGACAGAAACCATGTGGCGTTGTAGTAACCACCTGGAAACTCAGAGATAAACGTGATCTGATCGACAACGCCGAAGGCCGGGCCGGCCTCATAGGGGAACGCGACCCCGTCGATGTCGCCGTCGATCAGCGCTTGACGCACTGCAATGGGCGACATCGGCACATTGATCGCCCCGAGATCATCCATCAGCGACCCGATGAAGCCGCCTGCCGTGCGCACGCGCAACCCCTGGAAGTCCTCGGGCCCGCGAATCACTTTATCCTTCAGCATGAGGACGCCCGGGCCGTGCTGGAAGAGCCCGAGGAGGGTCATGTCTGGATGCTCATCCTCCGCGTTGAGGAGCTGGCCATAGACCCTGGCGAACGCATGGGACGCGCTGTAGGCGTCGCCAAGCCCCGAGAACTGGCCGATCCGCGCCCTCAGAAAGTTGTCGGAGGTGTATCCGTGGAGGCTGTAGACGATGTCGGCGGCATTGGACTGCACGAGATCCTTGTGCGCAGGCGGCGGGCCGAGGGGTTGGGGCAGAAACTCCACCGCGACACGCCCATTCGTGAGATTGCTGATCTCATCGGCCCAAAGCACAAAGAGGTTTTGCGTGATCAGGCTCGCCGGAGGCAGCCAGGACGAAAGCCGGAGCGTGACGGGCGCCTGAGCCTTAACGATCGCCGGTGCGGACAGCGCAAACGAGCCCGCTAGAGCCCCCTTGAGGATGCCGCGTCTGTTGGTTGAGGTCGGCATGCTCATCATGGTTCCCTCCGATCTTCCTTTCGCACCAGCGGCATTCTGCCTTTGGTTATGGTCACCAAGTTTAGCGCAGCCAGACCTCGACGCGGCGATTCAGCTCTCGTCCAGCTTCCGAGGTGTTGCATGCGACAGGGTTGGCTGCCCCAAAGCCAAGCGGACGAATCCGGTTGACGTCAGACTCTCCCACTTCCGATACAACCTCAAGGACCTGTTGTGCGCGCCGGAGTGACAACACTCGGTTAACATTGGGGTTCCCGATCGAATCAGTGAACCCGACCAAAAGAACCTCGCGGTCGCGAAACCGCTCCTCGTTGATCAGGCTCGCCAGCCGCTCCGCGTCTGCCAGCGCCTTGTTGTCGAGCTGGCTTGAGCCCGACCCGAAGCGGAAGGTGACCGACAAACGCTCTCCGCCGAGAACGGTGTTGACGAAGTTGCGCAGCCCCTGGATCTCTCCCGCCTGGGTCGGGTCGGAGAGTGCGTAGGCCAGCTGCGCGCCATGGTCGCCAACCTCCGAGACTTCGGCGGTCAGGCCGAAGAGGCCGGTCCCGCTCAGCCCTTGCTCGCCTGAGAGCTGCGTCGCGAACCGAATGAACTTTGCCGTCCGCGACGGCATCTCGCGGTTTGCGGTGTAGAGATAGACACGCCGGGCAAACGGATAGTCCTCCGATTTGATCGCAAAACCGTCCTGCCGGACCGGCATCCCGCAGGTGGCCGTCAGGCGCATCGGCTCGGCGCCGCGCTGGGTCGACATGGTCGCAAGGCCGATGCCGTTGGGGTCCGAGGCGATCATGTCGCTCAGCTCCGAGAGGTCGCTCGTGGTCTCCGCCCCCGACGCGTAGGAGAGGAATGCCGGGTCGAGGAGCGCGTCCTGGAACGTTCGGGCCAGCGCCGTGTCCTCCTGCGGGAGGTAGAGATTGATCGGAGCGTTTGGGCCGCGCACCTGAGACCAGTTGGTGATCTCGCCCGAGAGAATGCCGGCCAGATCGTCGAGTGTGAGGCGCGGGACCTGGTTCTCTTGCGAGACGAGCGCCATCGCGCCGTCCTGGGCGATGATCGTCTCCCGCGCCACTGTCGTCAGATCGCCGAGCCCTGCATCGAGAAACCGATCGATCTCCGCGTTGGAGATGCGGCGGTCGCTGATGACCATCTCGAGCTCTCCATCGAGAAGCGCCTGGAACGCGGCTGCGGGCGCGGACGGCAAGCTCTCGAACGTGGCGAGCAGATCGTCGCCACGCACCATGTCAATTGCGACGCGGCTGTCATCGGTGACGACCGTGCGCACTTCGGCGCCGTTGGCGAGCGAGTAATCATCGGTCAGACGGGGCAGAAGGCTGTCGAGCAAAAAGTCGGTGCCGCCGATGCGGATCACCTGCTCGAGCGGATCAATCTCGGGACACTCAGCCCCCTCGCAGGTAACGCTCGCCGCGTTGATCGTGAACCGTCCAATCACGGTGTCGACCACGTACTGACCGTCTGCGAAGCTCACCAGCTCACCCCGGATCCGGATCGATCCGTCATTCGCCGTCAGATCGACCTGCGCCGTCGCTGTCGATGCC
>JBCCWM010000457.1:0-3679 GCA_039193505.1 Pseudomonadota bacterium
AGGGTCGGGTCGATCTCCTTGCAGGCGGCAACGAGGCCGCGGACGGCGTCGACGGATTTGTCGAGCATCGCCTGCTCTTCCTTGTTGAGCTTGATCTCGACGATCCGCTCAATCCCACCCGCACCGATGATCGTCGGCACACCGACATAGAGATCCTTCACGCCGAGCGCGTTGCCGATATAGGCCGCGCAGGGGAGGAGGCGCTTCTGGTCCTTGAGGTAGGCCTCGGCCATCTCGATCGCGGAGGCCGCAGGAGCATAGAAGGCGGAGCCCGTCTTCAGGAGACCGACAATCTCCGCGCCCCCATCACGGGTGCGCTGAACGATGGCATCGAGCTTTTCCTGGCTGGTCCATCCCATCTCGACCAAGTCAGGCAGCGGAATGCCCGCGACTGTCGAGTAGCGGGTGAGCGGCACCATCGTGTCGCCATGCCCGCCGAGGACAAATGCGGTGACGTCCTTGACCGAAACCTCGAACTCCTCCGCCAGAAAGTGGCGGAAGCGAGCCGAATCGAGGATCCCCGCCATGCCGCAGACCTTCTCGCGCGGGAGGCCGGAGAACTGACGCAGCGCCCACACCATGGCGTCGAGCGGGTTGGTGATGCAGATCACAAAGGCGTCGGGTGCATTCGCGGCGATGCCCTCACCCACGGCCTTCATCACTTTGAGGTTGATCCCAAGAAGATCGTCGCGGCTCATGCCCGGCTTCCGCGGCACGCCGGCTGTGACAATACACACATCGGCGCCTGCGATGTCGGCGTAATCGTTGGTGCCCTTCAGGGCGGCGTCGAACCCGTCGACCGGCGCGCTTTCGGCGATGTCGAGCGCTTTGCCCTGGGGCGTGCCTTCGGCGATGTCGAAGAGAACAATGTCGCCGAGCTCTTTCAGGCCGGCCAAATGCGCAAGCGTGCCGCCGATCTGTCCTGCACCGATAAGTGCGATTTTCGCGCGTGCCATTGTAGAAGCTCTCCCCATAAGCACTAGTGTCGCAGCGCCCGGCCTAGCCACAAAGGGCGCGCATCGCAACCCAGGGATCCTGAGACACCTCGCCATGCCGGAGCTTTCCCTCCTCCTCCTCGCGGCGCCGGCGATCCTCTTTGCAGGGATCGCCAAGGGAGGGTTTGCCAACGGACCAACGTTCGCGGCGACCCCGCTCCTTGCGTTGGTGCTGCCGCCGGCGGAGGCCGTCGCCCTGATGCTGCCGATGTTGATGGTGATGGATGTGACGGCGCTCAGAGCCTGGTGGCGGCATTGGGACATGGGTCTTGCGCGGGCCATGGTGATCGGCGCGCTGCCGGGGATTGCGCTCGGCGCGCTTCTGTTCGGCATCCTTCCGGCGGCGCCGGTGAAGGGGGCGATCGGAGCGCTGGCGCTCATCTTCGTGGCATATCAGACCGCGCGCGCGCTTCGCTGGATCGAGGTTCCGCAGGTCGGCAGGTCGAGCGCGCCTCTTTGGGGCGGGATTCTCGGCTTCTCGAGCTTCGTGACCCATGCAGGGGGACCGCCGGCGGCCATTTACCTGCTGTCCAGGGGGCTCGACAAGCGGACCTTTCAGTCGACGAGCGTTGTGATCTTCGCCGTGGTCAATGCGATCAAGTTCGTTGTCTACCTTGGCCTTGGTCTCTTCACGGCGGAGACCACTGTGTCCGTCGTCCTGCTTGCCCCGGTCGCGATCGTCGGCACTCTGATCGGGGTCTGGGCGCACGCCCATATCTCGGAGCGCGCCTTCTTTCTCTTCGCCCATGTCATGCTGGCGCTTGCCGGCGCAAAACTCCTGCACACCGCGCTGACCGGGGGGTGAGGCCTCAGGTCGGCTGGCCGGAGCGGGCGACGCCCGGAGGCGATTGCTCCCAGAAGTCACCGGCGGCGATCAGGCAGGTCTCGCCCGACGGCATGGTGATCAGGATCGTCCAAGTGCCGGTTTCCTTCGAGGAATAGACCTCGACCATCCCGTTGTTGTGGCTGAGCCCGCGACCCGTCTGGATCTCGCCATAGCGCTCGCCGAGGCGGGAGATGATGTTTTCGCGCTTGCCGCAGGAGCGCGCCTCCGCTGGCAGCGGAACTGTCGTCGGGAGAGTGCCGAGCGCGATGGCCGCGGCGGTCAGTCCGGTCGTGAGCTTCATGTCGTCCAACCTCGCTCGATTGGCAGAATCGCGGCGCAGACAAACGCCCGACACTGCAGTCCAGGTCCAGCGCCGCCCCCTCACCGGGACTGGCAGATGCCGGCCCCGATCACTCCCGACTGCGATCGTCTGGACAGGCTGAAAGTGACGATGAAGTCAAAAAAAGTGGTAAAGACGGCGTGCGGAGGGCGTTCACCTCTGCAATTGGGGGGAGAGAAACGTCGAAAACTTGTGTGTAGTTTGGTTATCTTTGCTTTACCTGTCGGGCGGATCGGCTACCGTCCCAGAGACAGCCAAACCAGCGCCATGCCAAACCAACACCCGCACCGGTCCGTTCTTTACATGCCTGGGGCAAACCCTCGCGCGCTGGCCAAGGGGCGTACACTGGCGGCGGATGCGCTGATCTTAGATCTCGAGGATGCGGTCGGACCCGACGACAAGCCGGAGGCGCGGCGCGCCGTGGCAGCGGCCTTGGCGGAGGGCGGGTTCGGGGCGCGGCGGATCGCGGTTCGACTCAACGGTGCCGACACGCCTTGGGGGCAGGAGGACCTGGAGAGCGCCGTTGCCGCAGGGCCCCACGCGATCCTGGTTCCAAAAGTGAACGCACCGTCCGACATCGCCGCGGTGGCGGAGCGGATCGGCGATCGCCCGATTGCCATTTGGGCCATGATGGAGACCGCGGCGGGCATGTTGCGCGCCGCTGAGATCGCCGCGGCCCCTGGGCTCGAGGCTTTTGTGATCGGCACCAACGATCTGGCGCGCGAGCTCGGCTGCCGGTTCAGGCCGGATCGCCTGCCGCTTTTGACCGGTCTTGGCCTCGCCGTGCTCGCCGCGCGGGCCGAGGGCCTCCTCTGCATCGACGGGGTCTACAACGCCTTTCGGGATACGGAGGGTTTGGAACAGGAATGTCTGCAGGGCCGCGACCTTGGGATGGATGGCAAAGCGCTGATCCACCCGTCGCAGATCGAAACCGCGAACCGCGTCTTTGCCCCGAGCGCTGACGACATTGCCGAGGCAGAGGCAGTTGTGGCCGCGTTCCGCGCCGCCGGTGGCGGCGTTGCCGTTCTCGACGGACGGATCGTCGAGAACCTCCATGTCGAGATGGCCCACGCCACCCTCGTCCGCGCGGCCGCCATCGCAACGCTGGAGGCAGAGAGCGCGTGACCCTGATCGTCCTCGGCCTTCTCCTCTGGAGCGCTGCGCACATGTTCAAACGCATAGCACCCGGGGCACGCGACGCCCTCACCGAGCAGATCGGCGACGGCTCCAAGGGGCTCTTTGCGCTCCTGATCTTGGGGAGTGTCGTCCTCCTCGTGGTCGGATATCGGAGCACCGATACAGATCTGATCTACGCCACACCCACCTGGGGCGTGCATCTCAACAACCTCTTGATGTTCTTCGCTATCGCCTTGTTCGGCCTCGCGAACTCCAAAGGGCGCGCGCGGAGCTTTTTTCGCCACCCGATGCTCCTTGGCTTCGCGACCTGGACGGTCGCGCATTTGATCGTGAACGGTGACACCGCCTCGGTCGTCATGTTTGGCGGCCTTCTCCTCTGGG
>JBCCWM010000458.1:0-3676 GCA_039193505.1 Pseudomonadota bacterium
GACGCTACAAACGGCGCAACCGGATCGAGATCCCGTTCGGCAGGCTCAAGGATTGGCGGCGTGTCGCAACGCGATACGACAGCCATCGGAAGAGGATGTGCCGATGTGATCCCAGACCCTGGTGAACGGATGCGCGTGGTGGACGTCGATGATCCGGGTCAGCGCGGCGCCGTAGGTCTCGGGTCGCAGATACCATGTGGAGGCCCAGTTGATCTGGGCGTAGGTCACCCCGGATCAGGCCCACGCCATGCGTTCGAGGCCAAGATTTGTGGCCCTGGCCAGGATGGCGGCGAGAATGGCACCGGGGTGAGAATGGCGGTGCAATACCCGGCCACGTTGATGCCCGGGATCGTCTCGGGATGGCGGCGTAGAGTCCCGCCGCTGCTAGCCTCCGGACCAAAAGGTCCGGAGGCAGGAGGATGTTCGGCGTGGAATGTTAGCGGCTTGTGCGCGTGGCTGTGATGCAGGGAGGGCTTGGCCATAGGGCTGCGGCTCTGCGGTTTGGGATCGACCGTGGCACGGTTGCAAAGACGATCGCACACCCGACGCCACCTGGATACCAGCGGAAGGTCCCGGTGCGCCGCCCGAAGCTGGCGGATCACGAGACCTTCATCGAGCAGATCCTGGACGACGACGAGAATGCGCCACGCAAGCATCGTCACACTGCTCAACGAATCTTCGAGCGGCTCCGTGATGAGCGCGGTGTCGACTGCGGCTATTCGACCGTACCCGACTACGTGCGATCGCGCCGACAGGTGCGCAAAGAGGTGTTCGTGCCGCTGGCGCATTCGCCGGGCCATGCCCAGGCGGACTTTGGCGAGGCAACCGTGGTTCTGGGCGGCGTCGAGCGGAAGGTCCGGTTCTTCGTGATGGATCTGCCGCAGAGCGATGCGGTTTTCATCAAGGCCTATCACGCCGACACGGCCGAGGCATTCTGCGACGGCCATGTCGAGGCATTTGACTTTTTTGGCGGCGTGCCGCTCTCGATCCTGTCCGACAACACTCGGCTCGCGGTTGCCCAGATCCTCAGCGACGGCACCAGCAAGCGCAGCCACGCGTTCGCAGCTCTGCAATGCCACCATGTCTTCGAGGATCGTTTCGGCCGCCCGGCCAGGGGCAACGACAAAGGCGGCGTCGAGGGCATGGTCGGGTTCACCCGCCGCACCTTCATGGTGCCGGTCCCGCACGTGCGCGACATCGAATAGCTTAATGCCATGCTCCGGGAGCGGTGCGTGGCTCGCCAGCAGGCGGTACTGCGTGGCGAGGTCGGCATGATCGCGGAACGGATTGAGAAGGATCGGGCGGCGTTCATGGATCTGCCCGCAGTTCCCTTCGATGCGTGCAACCAGCGGCCTGGCCGAGTGTCAAGCCAGGCCCTCGTGCGGTATCGCACCAACGATTACTTAATGCCTGTCGCCTACGCGCACCGCGAGATCATCGTGAAGGGCCACGTCGACGAGGTGTTGATCGCCCCAGCGGGCGAGGAGATCGCTCGGCACCGCTGCTCCTACGAGACCGCCGACTTCGTCTTCAACCCGCTGCACGACCTGCCGCTGCTCGAGCAGGAGGTCGGGGTGCTGGACCAGGCATTCGTCGGGCAAACCGTCCATTGGACGCTTTGCTGACCCTCCTCATCCCTGCAAGGCTTGGATCTGCCGGCGGAACTCGGGACTTTGCGTCGGCTGCTGGAGGCCCGGCTAAGCCGGAACAATCGTTGCGCCGCCGGCAAGCGCGAGTTCGTGCAGGTGCGGCGCCTGATGGAGGCGTTCCCGATGAACACAGTGCATGCTGCGGCCAAAGATGCGCTCAGGATGGGCGCGATCAGCGCGGACGCCGTGCGCCATGTGGTCCTGGCCAGGATCGAGGGCCGGCCGGCACGGCTGGACACCGGGCGGTGTTCACACCTGCCCATTGCCAACGTCGGCAAGACCAGGCCGGCGGACCACACAACGCTGATGGCAGCATCATGAGCGCCGCACCGAAAACGCCCCGGAGATCCTGCTGCGTCATCACCTCAAGAAGCTGGAGCTGCCCACCGTGCTGCGCGAACACGAGAAAATCGCCCGGCACTGCGCGGCCGAGGGGCTGGACCACGTCCGCTGTCTCGTCCAGCTGATCGAGCTGGAATTGCTCGACCGCGAAGCCAGGATGATCGACCGGCGGAGTTCAAGCTGGTCCGCGCCAGCGGATCAAATGGTCCGAGGGACCATTTGAAGGCGCAGAACGCAGCGAATGTCCCGGCACTGAAGACCCCGGAGAGCTTCGACTTCGACGCCTTGCCCGGCTTGAACAGGAAGTTGGTTCTTGACCTGGCCCGCGGTAAGGTCGTTGCCCGCCGGGAACATGTGATCGCTCTCGGTCCAAGCGGTACGGGCAAATCACACATTTCCATCGGCATTGGCCTGACTGCCTGCCAGTGCGGCATCAAGACCCGCTTTGCGACCGCGGCCGCGATCGTGCACGAGATGATCGAGGCCCAGGACGAAAAACGGCTGCTGCGCTTCCAACGCCAGTTGGCGAACGTCGAGTTGCTCATCATCGACGAGTTGGGGTTCGTGCCGCTCTCAAAATCCGGCGCCGAGTTGCTGTTCGACCTGATCAGCCAGCGCTACGAACGCGGTGCCACGATCATCACCTCGAACCTGCTCTTCGATGAGTGGACCAGCACCTTCGGCTACGAGCGCCTCACCGGCGCCCTCCTCGACCGGTTGACGCACCACGTCCACAGTCTCGAGATGAACGGCCCGAGCTACCGGCTCAACCAAAGCCGCGCTCGACGAACAAGCTCGAAAGCCCGATCCGAACTGCCGCCAACCGGCCCTAAAGGGCCGGTGCGCCTTGGCATGCGCCAGCTATATGGGGAGCGCGCGCACCAAGGCGCTCGCCCATGATCGACGCTCGCTCTCAAATCCGGGTGGCTAGTTTTTGCGCCACCATCGTGGCGGGGTCTCCCGCCGCCATTGACACAAGTATGACCTTACTACCGCTCTGGGCACGCATGCCCTTGCCAACCATCGCAATCAGCACGCCTCGCGTTGCGGCTCATCACACTCCTCACCGCACGATACGATTGGCGACGGGATGAACTTGCCGTGGGCCAGCGCGAGATCGCTCGCCTGTGGTCCGTGACAGAACGGACTGTAAACCGTGAAATCTCGGACCTGCGCACCCGCGGCTGGCTCATCCTCAAACGTCCGGCAGCACAGGGCCGGGTGAGCGTTTACCGCCTGAGCGTTGAGGCCACTCCGACTGACACAGAGGACAGCCGGACCCTGGTTGGCGACGACTTCGTCGACAGGGCGGGGCGCTTTTCAGGGCGTTCGAGTACAATCACCGGCGCCGGTGGCCACCGAGACCATGTCGTACGCGTTGCCTTTTCGTCCAAGATGCAACCAGCTTAAGACCCAATCATCCCGGAGTGGCCAGCCATTCTGGACCGTCTTCGCATAGAAGACGAGGACCGGTACGCCAACTGGTACTCCCGTTTGACTGCAACGGTCTGGAGGGAATGAGAAGGGCGGCGCAATAATCGGCCACGTTGATGCCCGGGATTGGCCCGGGAGGGCGGCGTAAAACCCCGCCGCTGCTAGCCTCCGGACCAAAAGGTCCGGAGGCAGGAGGATGTACGGCGTGGAATTGTACGGGCTTGTCCGTCGTGCGGTGATGTTGGAGGGGC
>JBCCWM010000459.1:0-3649 GCA_039193505.1 Pseudomonadota bacterium
ACGGTCCCGCCAGACGCGCGTCTGCGCGGAGTTTCTGTCGCCGGTCACCGCCACCAGGCGGCGGCGATCCTCGTCGGTGAGGGTGATTGCCAGTCCTGAGCGCACGGCAAAGATCCGCACGAAGGCTCCAACACCGGCCCCTAAACGGAACCCTTCCGTTTCGGGCAGACCGCTAGACGGGGCAAAGACAAAACTCATTTCTTAAGATTGAGCACCTGCGGATTTGCTTTACTAATTGCGGGAGTGGGATCGAGATGAGGCCGGGGGCATGTGCGGGATTGTTGGGCTCTTCCTCAAGGACAGAGCAATGGAGCCACACTTGGGCCGCTACCTTGCGGACATGCTGGTGACGATGACGGATCGCGGTCCCGACAGTGCGGGTCTTGCAATTTACCGTGAGGGCGGGGCAGGCCAGGTGAAGCTGACGTTGCAGTCTGCATCGCCTGTCCAGGACTTTGCCGGTCTCGAGGCAGATGTCGCTGACATCGTGGGCCAGCCAGCGAGGCTCACCCAACGTGGCTCGCATGCCGTGCTCGCCGTGCCCTCCGATGCGGCGGAGGCCACCCGCAGGGCTGTCGCGACGCTTAGGCCCGCGGTGCGCGTGGTCGGGCGCGGGAGCCGGATTGAGATCTACAAGGGCGTCGGACGGCCACGCGACGTTGTCGATCAATTCGACATCCGCACGCTGTCGGGGAGCCACGGCATCGGTCACACGCGGATGGCGACGGAATCGGCCGTGACGACCGAGAGCGCGCATCCGTTCAACACCGGCGACGATCAATGTCTCGTGCACAACGGCTCACTGTCCAACCACAACGCTCTCCGCCGAAAGGTGCGGCGGCGGGGAATGGTTATCGAAACAGAGAACGATACCGAGGTCGCTGCCGCCTATCTCAGCTGGCGGATGCAACAGGGGGCGACGCTCCGCGAAGCGCTTGAGAGCGCGCTGCGAGACCTCGACGGGTTCTTTACGTTTGTCGTGGGCACACGCGACGGTTTTGCGGTGGTGCGCGATCCGATCGCCTGCAAACCAGCCGTTATGGCAGAGACGGAGCACTACGTGGCCTTTGGGTCGGAGTATCGCGCGCTCGTGGTCCTGCCGGGCATCGACGCCGCGCGCGTCTGGGAGCCTGAGCCCGCAAAGGTCTATGTCTGGAGCCATGCCGATGCGCGGCACCCGGGCCGCGAGGCTGCCTAGATGCGGAGCGTCGATCTGTCCGAGATGGGCCTCCGGGCGCTGAATTCGGGCCTCCACGCGGAGGCGGCGCGGATCGAGACACGCGACTGGGAAATCCTGAACCCAAAGGGCGCCCACGCCATCGCCTGCGGCCTCGACGCACCGCTCGACGTCACGGTGCGCGGCTCAACGGGCTATTACTGTGCGGGCATGAACAAGCAGGCGACAGTCCGTGTCCAAGGATCGGCCGGGCCGGGCGTTGCCGAGAACATGATGAGCGGAACGGTCATCATCGACGGCGATGCCAGCCAGTATGCGGGCGCCACCGGCAATGGCGGTCTTCTGGTGATCAAGGGAAACGCCGCGTCGCGCTGCGGCATCTCGATGAAGGGCATCGACATCGTGGTGCACGGCAATGTCGGGCATATGAGCGCGTTCATGGCGCAGTCCGGAACCTTGGTCATCTGCGGGGATGCGGGCGAGGCGCTTGGCGACAGCCTCTATGAGGCGCAGATCTTCGTGCGGGGGACGGTCGCCTCGCTCGGCGCGGATTGTGTGGCGAAGGAGATGCGGCCTGAGCACCTCACGCATCTCGCGGCTCTTCTTGAGCGAAGCGGGAGCGACGTGGCACCGGAGGCGTTCCGGCGATACGGCTCTGCCCGGACGCTCTACACATTCGACATCGACAACGCGTATTGAGGCCGCACCGATGAAAGACGAGGCTCCGCGCACCGCGCTGGTTAAATCCGCGACCTTCACCGACCCTGTGAACGCCGAAATCAGGCGTGCTGCCGCGACAGGCATCTACGACATCCGGGGCGGCGGCGCGAAGCGGAAGCTGCCCCATTTCGACGACCTCCTGTTTCTCGGCGCCTCGATGTCGCGCTACCCGCTTGAGGGGTATCGCGAGAGGTGCGAGACTTCAGTGGCGCTCGGCACCCGATATGCGGAAAACCCGATTGAGCTCGACATCCCTGTCACGATTGCCGGGATGTCCTTTGGCGCGCTGTCCGGACCCGCGAAAGAGGCGCTCGGGCGCGGTGCGACGCTTGCCGGGACCTCCACCACCACCGGCGATGGCGGGATGACGGAGGAGGAGCGGGGGCACTCTGCGAAGCTCGTCTACCAGTATCTCCCGTCTCGCTACGGGATGAACCCTGACGATCTGCGCCGGGCCGATGCGATCGAGATCGTTGTGGGGCAGGGGGCAAAGCCCGGTGGCGGCGGCATGCTTCTCGGCCAGAAGATCACCGACCGAGTGGCGGAGATGCGCAACCTGCCGAAGGGGATCGACCAGCGCTCCTCCTGCCGCCACCCGGATTGGACGGGGCCGGACGATCTCGAGATCAAAATACTGGAGCTTCGCGAGATCACAGGTTGGCGGGTGCCAATCTACATCAAGATCGGCGGATCGCGGCCCTACTTCGACACGACCCTGGCGGTGAAGGCCGGTGCGGATGTTGTGGTTCTCGACGGCATGCAGGGCGGAACGGCGGCGACGCAAGACGTCTTCATCGAGCATGTTGGTCTTCCGATCCTCGCCTGCATTCCCGAGGCGGTGCGCGCGCTCCAGGATCTCGGGCTGCACCGCGAGGTCCAGCTCGTGGTCTCGGGCGGGATCCGGAGCGGGGCGGACGTGGCAAAAGCGCTTGCCCTCGGTGCGGATGCGACCGCCATCGGGACAGCCGCGCTGATCGCGCTCGGCGACAATGACCCGAAATGGGAGGCGGACTACGCCGCCATGGGCACGACCGCTGGGGCCTATGACGATTGGCACGAGGGGAGAGATCCCGCCGGGATCACCACACAGGACCCCGAGTTGATGGCGCGCTTCGACCCGATTGAGGGCGGCAGGCGGCTGCGAAACTACCTCAAGGTGATGACCCTTGAGGCACAGACCATCGCCCGGGCTTGCGGCAAGACCCATGTCCTGAACCTGGAACCGGAGGATCTCTGCGCGGTGACGCTGGAGGCAGCAGCGATGGCACGCGTGCCTCTGGCCGGCACCGCCTGGTATCCAGGCAAGCCCGGAACAGCGTACTGAGGACGCGGACACGCGGGACGACACGGCCGAGCGCCCACGCACATACGCGCAGATGCCTGCATCGGTCGACGGCCGCGCAACTGCTTCCATCCGCCCCGTTCGGCCGAGCGCCCGGGACGCATGGCGTCCGCAACTCAATCAGCCATAGCGCCAAGAGACAATTTTACCCCACGGCACCGGTCTCCCAACCGTCCAACCAAAAAGTTGGATCTGTCAAGCGAAACCCAGATTTACGGTTTGAGGGACACCCAGATTTGCGGTTGGTGTCGCGCGACGCTGATCCCGTCGGAGGTGGGTGGTGACGGTCATCGACGGGCGCTGAGCGGGCCGGGTCCTGTGGGACACCATGTGTCGGGGCGCGGCGCGGCCTGCGGTGGTTGGGCTTGGGCGGTTTCTGTCTTTGGGGGGGCCTCGAGGGCTCTGGGGCG
>JBCCWM010000460.1:0-3644 GCA_039193505.1 Pseudomonadota bacterium
ACCGTCGATCTCGTCATAGGCCTTGAACTCACCGAACTGCTTGGTGATCGCCGCCGTCAGCGTCGTCTTCCCATGATCCACATGCCCAATCGTGCCCACATTCACATGCGGCTTCGTGCGTTCGAACTTTGCCTTTGCCATCTCGACCTCGGGGTTAGCGACCGAATTTGCGCCGCTTCCTAAGCGGGGGCGCGGATCTTGGCAAGACCTCTCGGAGCGCCCTCAGAGCAGCACGTCGCCCGGATCGAGATCGGCGAAAGTCAGGCCATCGAACAGCACCTCGCCCGGGCCGAGGTCGAGGCGGACGCCGTCGGCGGTCTCAGAGAGCCGCGAGAGGACGAGCGCGCCCGTCGCGTCGAAGACCGAGAGGTCGAGGACGTCGATGCCGGTCTCGAAATCGGTGATCGTGGTCTCCTCGGTGCGGTCCGTGATCACGAAGCGGTCCGCGCCCGCCCCGCCGGTGAGGGTGTTGACACCGCCCCGGCCCACCATGGTGTCGGCACCCGCGCCGCCGTCGAAGAAATCGGCCCCCGCACCGCCCAGCATCCCGTCGGCGCCGTCGCCGGCGGCCACCGTGGCGCCGCTCTCGCCCGCAAAGACCAGATCGTCGCCGCCCTCGGTGAAAAGCATCCCCGCAAGGCTCCCGCCTCGCCCGTCGAAGGTGTCGCCAGCCTCGGACAGCGTCACGTCTCCGATGATCTCGCCCGTATTGGTGATGTCGGCGCCGAGAACCGTGCCCGGGTCGCCGCCCTCTTCGGCCTCGATCGAGATCGCCGTGCCGCTCTGCCCCTCGATCCGACCCGAATTGTCGAGGGTGAGGCCCGTCGCCTGATAGAGCGGATCGTAGCGGAAGAGGATCGCGGCGCCGTCTGCCGTGGTTATCGTGCCCTCATTGGCAATCGTGGTGTTGGCGTAGGATGTCGTGATGCCCCCGGTCACGCCGGTCATCGTGCCCGTGTTGGTGACCATGACCGCGCCGACCGGATCCTCCAGCGTGTCGTGAAACCCCGTGTGGGAGGCCACCTGGCCCGCGGTGATCTCGCCGCTGTTCACCACGGTCGCGGTCCGCGCGAAGAGGCTCTGGATCCCGATCCCGGTGGATGTGCCCGGCAGAAGGGAAATCACGCCCGTGTTTGTCACATCGAAACTGGCTGTCACCGCGCCGATGCCGTTCTCGCAATTCACGATGTCGCCGTCGTTGACGATGGAGACGCCTTCCTCGAACCCAACCTCGCCGAAGCCTTGGACGAAAATCGCGGAAAAGTAGCCCGAGATCGTCCCGGTGTTGTGCACCGCGCCGCCCCACGTGAAAACGCCGGTCGTAGGCCCCGATATCGCAAGCGGGTCGGCCAGGATGTCGCCGGCGTTCAGGACCGATCCGAACTGTATTTCGATCCCGCCCAAACTCGTGTCCGCCGAGCCGATCCGCCCAGTGTTCACGACCGCGATGTCGCGAACCGGGAAGAACGTGAAAACGCCGTTCTCATCGAGGCCCGACGTGCCCTGGAAGCCAATCCTGCCGGTCACGACGCCGGTCTCCGCGACCGTCACGCTCGAGCCGTCCGCGGCCGCGAGGGCGCCGATCTGATCGGTCGTGCCGGCAACGGTCAGATCGGCCGCAATGCCGGTCTGGAAATTGATTGCCGGGACCGTCTCGTTCGCGGCGAGGAGGTAGTCGCCGGGTGCTGCGATCTCGAACGGGTCAGTGCTGGAAGGAATTTGGATCGGTGACATGACCGGACCTCTGTAAATAAAGTCTGACGGTAGCGAGGGTCGTGGGTCCCGTCCAGCGACGCGCTTGGACGGCAGGCGGTGTTTGGCCTATCCGGGCCTCCGGACGGACCCATCGCACGCAGTCTGATCGCCTCGGAGATTCCCACATCAACGGGAACAAGCATCTCGGCAACCTAGTCGGAAGCCAGCTGCCGTCCGATGTCGCCGTGCGCGACGAGGATGAGGATCGCGTCGTCCATCTGCGCCGCGCCTGTGATCATGTTCTTGCCGTCGTCGGCATGGCCCGTGCAGCCGACATCGGCGTAGTGACGGGCGGGCGTCTCACGCGCAGTCGAGACCGCAATCCCGCGCGCCTCCTCCTCGGGCGCGGCGTCGATCTGACCATAGGCGCGGACCTAGCCCAATTTCTCGGTGGTCGCCGCCGTCAGCGTCGGCTTCCCCTGATCCACATGCCCGATCGTGCTCGCGTTCCGTTGCGGCTTCGTCCGTTACAAATTTGCCTTTGCCATTCTGTCGATGTCCTTGGCACTGAGAGCGAGTTTCGCTGCGCCTCCCAAACATTTGGATCCTCGAAAGCAGGTGCGAAAACAGCCGGTCAAAGGCCTGACGGACCGGTCACATCTCCGTACCCAGCGCAGTTGTGACTGTTGTCCGGCGCCATTTCGTCTACCATCATGTATACATTGTTAAGATTTGGAGGTGGACTATGAAGGCATCGCTCGGTCTCAGCACTCTCTTCCTTTTCCTTGGAGTGTCCACCGCGTGGGCGCAGGCGTGCATCCCGCGACACATCGTGGAGCCAGGCGACAGCCTTGGCAGACTTGCAGAGACATACTTGGGCGCTCGTGAGCGCTTTGTAGACATCTATCGCGCCAATCGGGCCGTCATCGGTGGCGATCCGAACACCATTCGACGGGGGACGGTGCTGACAATTCCCTGCGATGTCCGCTCCGACACCTTGGCGCCCTTTGTCTCGCATGCAACGGCAGCCGCACTGATCGGTCGGCGCGATGTTCAGGTCGTCGACATCCGACCGAGATCCACCTTTGGCGAAGGTCTGCTGCCGCACTCTCTCTCCTTGCCCTTCGATGGCTGGCGGAGCCCCGGGGACAACCCGGGCGCGCCGGCGGCGGTGCCTGATCTGGAGCGGATGATCGGTGGCGCCGGACTTCGCCTGGACCAGCCGATCCTGCTCGTTCACGAGAGGCCGACACCGTTCGACACCGGGCGCGCAGCCTATGTGGCCTGGCTGCTCAAATCTCTTGGCGCCCGGGATGTCGGCATTCTGCGTGGCGGTTACCGAAGCTGGCAGGCTGCGGGTCAACCCATTGTTGCAGCGCCGGTTCGGGCAACCCCTGTCGTCGCCAACCTGACGTTCAACCCAGCCTGGACGGCAACGCGTGAGGAGGTTGCGGCGATCTCTGCGGGCGAGGCGCCCGGAACGTTGCTCGATGTGCGTCCGCCGAGCCTGAGCCGTGCGGTCGACAGTGTGGGCCGGTTTCTCAACACCACGCTGCGGCGAGCGGAAACGCGTCCCGTCGGCCCGCTCCACACCATCGCTTCGGCCGACGACGTCGGGATGGAGGTTCTTCTCTCCCTAAAGGAGCAGGACATCGATTGGCAAAATGCACCGGTGATCAGCTTCTGCAACACGGGTGAACTGGCGGCTCTGACCTGGTACTACGCCTCGGAAGTGTCCGGCCTCGACAACGTGAAGCTCTATCCTGAATCGACCGTCGGCTGGGTTCAGGCCGGCGGCGCGTTGGTTCCGCCCGAGGGCTAGACCCTGCGGACGCTCAGGCTTCCCGTTTTGGTTAGGGTCTGCGTCAAGGTTGCAAACAGAGGAGAGCGGCCTTGACCCGTCGCGGTCTGAGCGATGCCCGTTGGGCCATTATTGAGAGCCTTTCTGC
>JBCCWM010000461.1:0-3632 GCA_039193505.1 Pseudomonadota bacterium
GACAAGCACGCTGCGAGTTTAGAAGCGCGGATGTCGCCACCTTCACTCCCCGGTGCGCAGGATATACGCCCATCCGAGGGGTGAGGTGCGCCGGATGAGTATATTGCGCAGTTCTTTCCGATCTTCAGACTGGCAGCGACGGTGATGCCGACCTGTTTTGTGTTCCAGTGACACACGCCAACGCCGAGTAGGTGTGGACCTGCCATCTGGTGCTGCTGACCTTCGGCACCGCGATCCCGGAGTTCCCGTTGGCGTCGGATCGGTGGAGCGTTCTTGAAAGCGTGGTGGGTCTCGCCTTCGTTCAAGCCGATTGGGGCGCCGCACTGCATGTTTGCGTCCAGCAGCCAGTCGATGAGAACGACTGTCCGTTTCGCGCGCCCAACGTCTCGGAGTGCCAGTGCCAACTCGTACTGGCGTGGACATACTGCCAGTTCCTTAAAGAGCTGACTGGGCGGGATTGAAGCGGACGACATGTTTGCCACGCCACGCAGAATGTCTGGCCAGTTGTTGTGACCTGCTCCCCTCGGAACCCGCGCATATAGGGTCGCTCTCCTTAGGTTTTGGTCCCTCATGACCGTTGGTGACACGCCCGCGGGGTGAGCCCGGCGAGGCTCAACTGCGGGCGTTGGTGAGTTTTGTCGTTGCGCCATGGCGCACTCAAATGGCGGGCATGGCGCAAGGTCGGGACGAGGTGCGCGGTCAGACATTTATCGCGCAATCGGCCGTTTACGCGGCCCACGAGATCGGTCTGCACGGGGCGCTCCGGGCGCGATGCGGTGCCATTCGACCGGGCGGTCTCGCTGCCACTTGAGCATCGTGTTCGACGCCATCTCGGTCCCCTCGTCGCTGACCAAAGTGCAGGGGAAGCCACGCATCTAGGCCGATCCGTTCCAGGTCGCGGGCGGCGCGGTGTCCCATTGGCGACGTGTCGACCACGGCCGTCAGACAGTCCCGACTGAAGTCATCGGCCACGGAGAGGACATGGAACCGGCGCCCAGGTCCCGGTCGCGTGTTTGCGTCTGCCGCGTTTGCGAACAGTTGGTCCTGCTTCGCGGTAGACCGGGTCAAGCGGCGCCCACAGAACCGCGGATCGATCCCGGCCAGGGCAAAGCCGCGCCTCCGCTGTGGATCTCCTGAAGTGTTTCATCTTCCGACATGATTTCACTTGGAACCGCACATCGGTGCACTTCAGAGGTCTTGGTTGGCTCTCGACATCGTCGGTGGCGGCGATCCCCTCATCGAGCGGCGTCTGGTGGATGCGATCACAGAGACGGTCCACTGGGACGCCGCCGCCGAGGCTCTCGTGAAGGCGTTTCCTGGTGTAGAAGCGCTGCCACTCAGCAAGCGTCTTTTCCAGCTCGGCATCGTCGCGTTCGACGAGGGGCCAAACCTCGTCGAGCACTGTTCTCTGCACCCGGTCGATCTTGCCGTTGAGATGCGGCGAGCGCTGCCGGATCGGGCGACACTCGATTGACCGTTGCCGCAGCCTGGCCTTCACATTTGTTGCGCGAGGACCTCTTGCCCGCGGTCGGTCTGACTGCGGTGGACTGACATCGGCATGTCCTCGACAATGCGATCGAGGAAGGCGAGCGTCGAGGTGGCGGACTCGTTCGGGAAAAGGCCAACCCCCCGATATCGCGAGCACTCGTCGATCGTCGTGGCCTGGTAAAGCCCCGACCGGATCTTGCAGACGTGCATCTGGACGCGCTCGCCGGGGATCGGCCAAGCAGAGTGCGTCCATCGCGTCCCGACGAGGCGCGGGCCTTTCAGCCGGTGCAGACCGTGCCGGCCGAACACCCTGTTGACCCATGTCCATTGTGAGCCGGGCACCTGGAGCCGCTGCAGCTCGATCCTCAATCCTGTCCGCAGCTTCATGATGAGATTCTCCAAGGGGGCGCAGGCAGCCGCCGTCCGGGAGACTTCAGCGGGCGCCGGCTGCGGTCGAGGAGACCGGTCTCACCCTTGGTCGAGTGGCGCCGCCACCAGCTCCGGGGCGTCGGTGAGCACATCCCGCAACACCGGCGGGTGGGTCCCGCGTTCCCCGTTCTCTGACACGTTTGGACCCAGATCAGTCGCGCCGCCGGTGTCAGCGCTTCCTCCCATCAAGGCTGAGAGCGATCAGCACACCGCCGATTTCCGACGATCGACGGTGAGACCATGTCCCCGAACGTCACAGTCGGCGTCGGAGCCGCCGTCCCCCGCGAGCCGGCCCTGCAAGATCGTCGAGGTCGGTCCGCGTGGCGTCCGCGCTGGGCGGTCTCGCCCGACCTGATCCAGTGCGCAGACATGGTCGTTCCGGCGCACCTCCGGGATCGGGTCGAACATGCGCTTGGCCGCCATCCCTTTCCACGCAGGATCGGGGCAGTGAAGGATGTCGAACGAACCGTCGGCCGCCCGATGCGCGAGAACGGGATGGTCGTGAGGCGACATGAGAGCGTCGAGGCGAGACTGCACAGCGCTCACCCCTTGACCGTCGCGCCGACCGTGCCGAACCGGAACCGGGCGGGCGATATCAGCGGCGTTTTCACCGGTGACGGCTGGTCCTCCCTCGCTGCGATCCTGGACCTGCGCGGCGTGTCGTGGGATGGGCGCTGTGGCCGCATGACGCGACCCCGCGATCCGAGCCCTGAAGACGGCGATCCCGCTCCGGCGCCCGCCGAAGGGGTGCTTCCATCGGACGACCGCGGCAGCCAATGTTGCTCTCACGCCCTTCCGACGCTCCCGCCTCCGCAGGGCTTCGAGGTCTCGATGAGCGGCACGGTTACGTGCCACGACACTGCCGCCGTCGCTCATGCTAATCTCAACGTCCGACACAAGCATGCGCTCAAGGATATCCCTAAGCCCCCTCGCTCAGGCCTAGCTGTCCGCTCGAAACGGGTGGGGAGTTCACCATTCAGTAGGTCTGTCTTAGGTCGCAGACGCACCAAGTTGCCGGAAGAACCCGAGTGGCGACATGGGACGCCATCCCTGCATGGGCGAGCCCTTGCTCGTCCAGACATTGAAGCAGAAGCGCGCCGAGATCCTCGGACAGAACCAGGCCTATGAGGCCCAGATTGCGCATGACAAGCACGACTTGGCCCATGTGAACGCTGCCAGGGAGCAGCTCGCGGCGCAGGAGCGCCGGCGAGGGCGCTACATCGTGAGCCGCGGGTTCCTTAAGAAGGGCGAGATTGCTGGCATTTGCGTTCGGCATCTCGGAGATGGTGCAGACATGACGATGCGGGGGGCTGGCCGAACAGGTGACGAGCGAGCGCGACCTCGAGATCACGGACACTGACGAGACCCCGTTGGCGCAGCCACCTTTTTGTAGGCAAGGCGTGGCGGCTGGTGGAAGCCTGATATGGTCGGCGCCCCGACATGGTGGAGGCCAGGTCAGCCGGGGCGATTGTCTCCGGGGCTTGAGGCTGGTCGCCAAACGACCTTTAATGCCGGACGGTGTTGTGGTGCCGTCGCCATCGTTCGCTCAGAACCTTAGCCTCTCTGAGATCGTTGAACATCTGCCCTTTGAGAGGGCGTAATCGGGACGTCGCGGCCGGTTCTGCCGGCGGTGTTCCTCTCGGCAGGTATCAAGCCGGGGAGGAACGAAGATGGGTGCGCTCTGTGCCGGATTGGACGTGTCGCTGGAACCGACC
>JBCCWM010000462.1:0-3597 GCA_039193505.1 Pseudomonadota bacterium
GATCGGGATGGGCAGTGGCCAGATCGCGCGCGGCATCGACATGCTCGGCCTCTGCGGCCGCGATGTCGAGCGTCTCGGCATCTCCGAGAATGGCCTCGGTGAAGGACCCGCCCTCCGTCGTGCCAATCGGCGTGAAGTCCGACACGCCTGCAGCATCAAGATGTGCAGGGGTGAGCGAGCTCGCGGAAATCGTCAGGATCCCGGCACGCCGCCCCTCCGGCAGGAGCCCGTTCACCGCGCCGACTTGGGCCAAGGACGACGCGAGCACGGGCACGGAGACCGCGGCGGCGAGCTCCGCCTGAAACAGGGCCAGGAAGCCGCAATTGGTCGTGATCCCGTCGACGCCATCGGCCTCGAGCCTTTGGGCGGCCTCGAGGAACGCCGGCAAGAGACCGGAGGCCTGCTGGCGGACCACTCGGTCGGGAGAGGCATCGCGCACGACGTGGTAGTGGACTGGAAAGGGCCAAGTTGCCGCGTTGCCCATATCACCCGGGATCCGCGGAAAGCGTGCCTCGAGCATCAAGATCCCGACGGACGCTCCGTAGACTGCTTTGCCACCCCGCACCTGCATGTCGTCCCTCTAGTCCGCGGCATCGCCCGCCGCAAGCCGACCGTCCCGAAACCAGGCGGACCCGCACCGGCCCGGCCAGTGATCGGACCCGGTCACGGGCGGCCCTGCCGCGGTGGACGGGTTTCGGCTCGCACGCTGCCAGAGGCGAGCGTGCTTGACACCGTCTCCGTTGGCTTGCCCAGATGCGAAGGCGACGCAAAGGGAGCAGGGCAAGGGCATGGACGGACGCGCAAACCGGCTGACCGGTGCAGAAGCCATGGTCGACATGCTCGGGGCCTATGGGGTGCGCCACATATTCGGGCTCTGTGGGGATACGACGCTGCCCTTTTATGACGCGCTCGCCCGGCTTGATCACTCCATCGATCACATCCTGACACGGGACGAACGACACGCGGCCTACATGGCCGACGGCTACGCGCGCGTGACAGGGCGCCCCGGGGTCTGCGAAGGACCCTCGGGCGGTGGGGCGACCTACATCCTGCCGGGTGTTGTCGAGGCGGAGGAAAGCTCCGTGCCGATCCTGGCGATCACAACCGATGTCGCGACGACTGCGGCGGGGCGCTACCCACTGACGGAGCTCGACCAAGTCGGGCTTTTTCGCCCGCTGACCACCTGGAACGCAGCGCTCGACACGGCCGCGCGCATGCCCGCCATGGTGCGCCGGGCCTTTCGCGAGATGACAACGGGGCGGCCGGGCGCGGTGCACCTCGCGTTTCCGTTCGATGTCCAGAAGGCGGAGGTCGACCCGGCCGAGATCTGGGCCGATCCGCGCCACATGAGCTACCCCGCCGATCGTCCCGCTCCGGACCCAGCCACAGTCCGCGATGCCGCCGATCTCCTGGCCGAGGCGCGTGCGGCACTGGTCATCTGCGGCGGGGGGCCGGTGCTTTCGCGCGCCGAGGCCGTGTTGGCTGAGCTCGCCGATCTCCTCGATCTGCCGGTCGCCACATCGGTGTCGGGCCAGGGCGCCCTCGCCGAGACCGACCCACAGGCGGTTGGCGTGGTCGGCGCGAACGGCGGCGTCGCGGCGACACGAGAGGTGGTGGAGGCCGCGGATCTCGTGATCTTTGTCGGATGTCGGGCCGGCTCGGTCACAACCGAGCGCTGGCGCGCTCCAGCGCCCGGGACGCGGGTCATCCACATCGACAGCGACAGCCGAGTGATCGGGGCGAACTACCCGACCGACGTGGCCCTCACCGGCGATGCCCGGGCCTGCCTCGCGGCACTCCTGCAGGAAGCCCGGACGCGCGATCTTCCGCGCCAAGGCGGCCGCGCCCGCGCAGCGGCGGCCTGGGCCGCGAAGGAGGCCACCTTCCGCCCGCTTGCCAACAGCACCGCGCGCCCGATCAAGCCCGAAGCGGTGATTGCGGCCCTGGCCGACACATTGCCCGACACTGCGGTGATCGCCGCCGATCCAGGAACGCCCTGCCCTTATGTGTCCGCGCATTACCGGTGGCCGCGTTCGGGGCGGCACTTCCTCACCAATCGCGCGCATGGCGCGCTCGGATGGGCCCTTGCCGCAGCGATGGGGGCCCAGGTCGGCCGACCCGACGCTGAGGTCTGGGCTCTGATGGGCGACGGCTCCTTCGGGTTTTGCTGCGGCGAGTTCGAGACGATTGTGCGCCTCGGCCTGCCGATCAAAGGCCTCGTCTTCTCGAACGCGAGCTTTGGATGGATCAAAGCCGGGCAAAAGACCGGGTTCGGCGCACGCTACCACAACGTCGACTTCAGCCGCACGGACCATGCCGCCGTCGCACGCGCCTTCGGGGTCGCGAGTTGGACTGTCGAGGATCCGAGCCTCCTCCGCCAGACCTTGGCGGAGGCGCAGGCGCATCCCGGACCGGCACTCGTCGACGTGATCGCAGAGCCATTGCACGAAGCCGCAGCGCCGGTGTCCGAATGGGTGGCTTAGGCGCCGGCGCGCGGGCGGTCGGAGCGGGACTGGCCGGCCGCCAGACGCAATGGTCCGGTCCTCACACCGCCTGTCCCAATCGGGCTGGCGCGGCATGAGCGACCTCGATCAAACCATCACGGACATGCGGGTCTGGCACCTCAGCCTGCCCGTTCGATCCGTGCGAGACCATGGCATCGGACGCGTTGCCGGAAGCTGCGAAGTCGTCATCCTCCGCCTCCGTGCGGAGGGCGGCGCCGAAGGGTTCGGCGAGGCGGCCGCATGGGCACCCTTTACCGGGAGCCCGGAGGCCTCGCGCGCGGCGCTGGAGCGCTATGTGCGCCCCGGGGTTGTCGGCCAGCCGGTGGCGGCCCGGGCTCTGATGATGGCGAATGCGGAGCGCGCGGTTGCGCATGCGACCGAGGCAAAGGCCGCGCTTGAGACGGCCCTCCTCGATCTTGCGGGACGGATCGTCGACGTCTCGGTGGCAGACCTCCTCGGCGGCGTGGCGCGGCCCGAGATCCCGCTGTCGGTCTCGCTCGCCGACCCTGACTGGGGGGCCGACCGCGCGCTTTTGGCCGAGCTCCGCGCCGACGGGATCGGCATCGTGAAGCTCAAGGCCGGGGTGGGCGACGAGCGCTTCGACAGAGAGCGCATGGAAGGCCTCCGCGCCGACTTTCCCGAGATGCGCCTCCGCGTCGACTACAACCAAGGCCTCGCCCCATCGGAGGCCGCCGAGCGCGTCCTTGCCGCCGCGCAGTTTCGACCGGACTTCATCGAGCAGCCCGTGCGCGCGGATCTCTTTTCCCTGATGTCGGAGCTTCGGCGGCGCTGCCCGGTTCCGCTCCTCGCGGATGAGAGCGTGTTTGGACCGGAGGACATGCTTCGTGCGATTGGCGAGCAGATCTGTGACGGCGTCTCCATCAAGATCATGAAGTCGGGGGGGCTCACGCGCGCACAGACTGTCGCGCGCCTCGCCGATGCGGCGGGGTTGAGCGCCTATGGCGGCGATATGTTTGAGACCGGGCTCGGCCATCTCGCAGGTGCACACATGATTGCCGCAACACCGGAAATCGGGCTTGGCTGCGAGTTCTACCAGTCGCGGTACTATCTGTCCGAAGACATCCTCGAGGCC
>JBCCWM010000463.1:0-3574 GCA_039193505.1 Pseudomonadota bacterium
CGCCGGCTCAGGCCCGCAGCCAAAGCCCGCCCCCGAAGATCCACGGAAACCGGTGTGCCCATCTCCACCCCCAACATCTGCGTCGGGCGGAGTGACGCCCGGATGGCCCCCGAGCGGACCCCCAACGCGGTTCGGGTCGGCTCGGAAAGGCTTTGGTCGAAGGCCCGACGGCGCTTTCTTTGGTCGTCGGCTTGACCCGTCCGAGCACCAAACGCGTCTGTCTGTCTGCCGATTGGGCGAACACTTGCTACGGCGTCAACGCGGGTCGTCTGACCCGCGTTCTCGGGATGTGCGCCGACCTACTCCAACTTGCCTCGCGAGCGGCTTAGGGCGCGTGCCTCTGCCGCAAAGCACTCCGGAAGGGACATGCCGAAGACGGGTAAACGGTCCGTTTCTCGAGGGGACACGACTGTTGCGCCGACAAGGACCCAGCGGATCGCGCTTTGGCGTCATCAACCGCTGAAGGCGCATCTCTCGCCGTAATTGGCGGACTGGGTTTGCTTCAATCCTCTGTCCTGAGAGCTCGGTTTTCGGCGGCAAAAGGCGTGGATGGTCATCCTGGACTGTAGCCCAATCATACTCAGCACACATCACCGCTGCCACGCGTCACGGACGACGGGTGCGGGTCGCTGCCGACGCGTCTCCTGTGTTTCGCCATCAGACTGGGGTCGATGCCTTGGCCGGGCGATCTCGGCGAGGGCCAAGAGAGTGAAACCCGTTTGGCGTCCACAAAGGTCACGGAGCGTTTGGGGGGCGGGTACGTGGACCGGTTCGGAGCGAACGTCCTTATCCGTTCGTGGAGACCTCCGCGAGTGACAGCAGAGTGTCGGCACACACTGTCGGCGGCTCGGCGCAAACGGATGTCCACCGGCCAACTGACGTATCCGCCAGGGCCTAGCGAGCGGCGTCCAGCGTCTTAATCAGCAGCGCCCGAAGGACCTCCTTGTCGTCCTGTCCGACCGCCTCGGCGATTTGCGCTTCTATCAATCGGATCTGCGCGGCGGCGATGGCACGCCATCGTTGCCCCTTCTCGGTGATGGAGACCACCTTGTCCCGCTTGCTTTCGGCACCGGGCTGGACCGAAAGCATGCCATGCCACACGAGGCGGTCCACCGCTTGCTGCGCAGCCTGGCGCGAGAACCCCATTTCGCGGTGAACATCGGACAGGTTCACGGTCCGCCCGCGGAGTTGCGCGAACACACGGATGTCGGAGGGCCGGACGGAGGCGAACTCCGTCTCCGCCCGCGCTTCGTCCATCTGCGCGTTCCATGTCGCAATCAGCGTCATCATCAAGCCCTTGATGTTTCGATCCAGAAAGTCGCTGTCTCTTTTATCAACCAAGGTTGACAAAGCTCCTATGTGCGATCATTCATCAACCGTAGTTGACAAACGACGAGGCCACAATGAACCGGCGCGGGTTTCTGAAGACGGTTGGAGCTGGGGCGTGTCTCGCGGGAGGCGGGCTCATTTGGGCGCAGGCAGGCATGCGTCCGTTGCCGCTGATCCCGATGACCGATCTCACCGAGGGGATCGAGGCGCGCATTCCTCTCGCCCTGAACCCCGCCGCGCATGACTTCGGCACCGGCGCGATGAGCCAGACCTACGGGATCAACCATGCCTATCTCGGCCCGGTTCTGCGCGTCAAACAAGGCCAGACACTGCCGTTTGACGTCGTGAACGGGATCGGAGAGACGTCGACGATCCACTGGCACGGGCTGCACATCCCGGGCGCTGTCGATGGCGGCCCGCATCAGGAGATCGCGGCGGGCGGCACGTGGTCCCCCGATGTGCCCATCGTTCAGCATGCCTCGATGAACTGGTTCCACTCGCACACGCATGGGCGCACGGCCGTGCAAACCTACAAGGGCCTCGCCGGCGTGATGTTGATCGAGGACGACGCGAGCCTCTCTGCCGATCTCCCGCAAGCCTACGGTGTGGACGACTTCACGCTCGTCCTCCAAGACAAGGCGTTCGACGCGTCGGGGCAGATGACCTACGAGCTGACCGGAGAGGCGTTCGAGGACGGCTTTCAGGCGGAAACCCTGGTGGTCAACGGTGCCATTGCGCCGGTGACACAGGCGGTTCCCACCGGGCTCGTCCGGCTCCGTCTCCTCAATGCCTGCAACGCGCGGTTCCTGCGTCTGTCGATGGAGACCGGACCGATCACGGTCATTGCGTCCGACGGTGGATTTCTGGCGTCCCCTGTGGAGGCCGAGAGCATCCTCATGTCACCGGGTGAGCGCTACGAAGTGCTCGTCGACATGAACGGCGGGGCGACCAATGTCCTCCGCGTGAACCTGGACGGCGATGCCGGTGGTTTCTGGACCAATCTCTTTGGCGGAGACCCGGCTGCAACGGCCCTTGAGCTCACCGCGAACGGTGAGCCCGGCCTGATCCGAACGATGCCAACACGGTTGGCGACCCTCGCTCCGCCTGTTCAGTCGGAGGCGACCCGGACGCGCTCGTTTGAGCTGCAGATGGACACCGGGGCGGATCTGGCGGCGCTTGCCTCGGCCTGGGGGAATTTCTGCGGCGATGGGGCGATGGCGATCAACGGGCAACCGATGAAAATGGATCGCATCGACGAGGAGGTGCGCAAAGGCGAGACCGAGATCTGGCGGATTAGCGTCGACGACATGCTGCACCCGTTCCACATCCACGGCTGCTCGTTCCGCATTCTCACCCAGAACGGTGGCGCGGCGCCAAGCTATGCCCAAGGCTGGAAAGACATGGTGCACGTGGAGGAGGGATGGTCCGAAGTGTTGGTGCGGTTCGATCACGATGCGCCCACGAGTGCACCCTACATGTATCATTGCCACATTCTGGAGCATGAGGATTGCGGGATGATGGGGCAGTTCACCGTGGCCTAGCGCCTCAGAACTTGCCGGAGTTGCCCCAGGTCTCGCGCGGACCGATCTCTTCCTCGTTCATCCAGTTCTCGACGACCCTGCCGCCGGCAACTCGGTAGAGATCGAAGACGGCCATGTCCGCGCCGCGGGCATGCCGCTTGCCATACGTGACCACTAAATTTCCTTGGCCGATGATCTGGAAGAGCACCTCGTATGTGCCGGCCTCCTCGGAGCCGAGAGCCCCGCGGCGAGCCCCGCCCGGCCCGCACCGATCCGTGCCACATGCTCGATGAGGCCTTCGGCGACAAACCGGTCCAGCCTCTCCAACTCGCCCTTCTGGCGCACTTGCTTTGTGTATTCCAGGACGAGCGCATTGCTGGCGTCTCCATCCGCGCTGGCATCGACGTTGCGCGCGCCGCCAAACATGTCCTCACCGGACGCTGTTTCGGCGCCACCTGTCAAGCGAGATCCGGATTTACGATTTGAGGCGACACCCAGGTTTGCCGGTGGTGTCGCGCGGAGCTGATCTCGTCGGAGTTGGGTGGTGACGGTCGTCGACGGGCGCTGAGCGGGCCGGGTCCTGTGGGACACCATGTGTCGGGGCGCGGCGCGGCCTGCGGCGGTTGGGCTTGGGCGGTTTCGTTCTTTGGGGGGGCCTCGAGGGCTCTGGGGCGGTTTGAGCGGCGCTCGATGGCGAGGACGTTCGAGCGGTGGAGCGGCCGGTC
>JBCCWM010000464.1:0-3569 GCA_039193505.1 Pseudomonadota bacterium
ACGGATCGCGGAACGCCGCCATACCGCTCCTCGCGAGCAGTCTGACCCCAGTCATCGAGGTTTCCATGTGAAGCTCACCACCTCCCCCTCACCCGACGCACCCAAGGCCCCCCGCACCACGCGCAGCCCGACGCAGGCCCCACCCCCCTGGGCTCCGCCGAAACCTGGGTCGGAAACTAAACCAAGTAAGCGGACGCTAGCGGACTGAGCGACGATAGGTGCTGGCGTTCGAAGTCGGGGCTTTGGGACCTGTGAGGGCACGGCCCGCCCCGTCGGAAGCCAGAAGGTCACTTCACTGGGATCGGTCCTTGGTGCAAACGCCTCACGATTGCGGGCTGCTTGCCTCCCGCGCCGCTCTCCCGTTGCGGTCGACGACGCGCTGCCCGCGCGCCGTCGGTGCATTGAAGCGTGAGTGCATGTCGGGCAGCTCTACCGAGCGTTTGCTGGCCGGCGCAATCAGATCGGGAGTGCGCCGGCCAGCAAACGTCAGCTTAAGCCGGGACTGGGCCTTGCTCAGGTGGCAACAAGGACTGCTCCGGAGCAGGTGTCGGCCCGTGGTGGAGCACCTCCGCTGGAGCACTGGAAGCATGGACCACGCCCTCCGCGCTCCCGCACAGACGGCGGCAGTGCCGACCCCGGTTCGCTCCCTCCCAAAGCCGGAGACAACGCGCCCGGGATCGGCGCCAACGAGCGAACGGCAACCGCTCAGAAAACTGTCCCCTGGGCACAGGACGATCCAATCGTGGGGCACGTCGGCCCACGGGCCTGTGGATGTCCTGCCGAGAGGCATGGAGTTCCAGGCGGTTCAGGCGTGCGATCTCCCCGTGCGTGGCACGGGCGGGGTGACCCAGGACCCGTGGGACTTGCTCGGTTGATCCGCAGGCTGGCCGCTGCGGATTGCAGCAACCCCGTGATTGCGCTTCTCTTAGGGCAACGAGGGAGGCACGGATGGATCAACTCGAAGAGCGCATAGCGGCTGCGCGGGGCGACCGGCCTGCCGATCTGGTCTTGCGCGGGGGCCGCGTTCTCGACGTCGTCACAGGGGCGGAGATCCCGGGGGATGTGGCGGTCCTCGGGGACACCATCGTCGGCATCGGCGCGGAGTATGACGCGCCTGAGGTCATCGATGTCGCCGGGTTGACGCTCGTCCCGGGCTTCATCGACACCCATCTCCATGTGGAGAGCTCACTTGTCACACCGCTCGAGTTCGACCGGTGCGTGGCGCCTCGCGGTGTGACCACGGCGATCTGCGACCCGCACGAGATTGCCAATGTGATCGGTGTCGAGGGGATCCGGTACTTCCAGTCGGCGGCCGAGCTCACTGTGATGGATCTCCGGGTCCAACTCTCCTCCTGCGTGCCGTCGACGGAGATGGAGACGGCGGGAGCCCGGATCGAGGCTGCGGATCTTGCGGCCCTTAGAGGTCACTCGTCCGGCATCGGGCTTGCGGAGTTCATGAACTACCCGGGCGTGATCCTCCGCGACCCGGGTGCCATGGCGAAGCTTCGGCTGTTCCAGGGGGGACACATCGACGGGCACTGTCCGCTCCTCACCGGGCGGGATCTGAACGCCTATGTCGCAGCCGGGATCCGGACCGAGCACGAGGCGACCTCCGCCTCCGAGGCGCGCGAAAAGCTGGCCAAGGGCATGCGGGTGCTGATCCGCGAAGGGTCGGTGTCAAAGGATCTCGATGCGCTCGCAGAAGTGCTGACGGAGGGGACGGCTGCGTACATGTGCCTCTGCACCGACGACCGCAATCCGCTCGACATCGACGAGGAGGGGCATCTCGATGCGATGATCCGGCGGTTGATCGCGCTGGGTGTTCCTCAGGTCGCCGTGTACCGCGCCGCGTCTTTGTCGGCGGCGGAGGCGTTCGGCCTCCGCGATCGCGGCATGATCGCGCCCGGACGGCGTGCCGATATCGTCGCAGTGCCCGACCTTGCCGAGGCCCGCGCCGCCCTCGTTCTGGCGGGCGGTCGGGTTGCGGATGCCGCGGCCTTCGCCTCACGCGGGACGCTCGATGCGCCCGGCAGGCACTCTGTCCGTGCACCGCGGCTCGAACCCACGGCCTTTCGCGCCAAGGACAACCGGACGGAGACCTCTGTCATCGGTGTGATCGAGGGTAAGATCCTCACGGAGCACCTTCGCGAGGAGATCCCGATCGTCGCAGGCGACAAAGCGCCCGATCCGAAGAGGGATCTCATCCGCGTTGCCGTGGTGGAGCGCCATGGCGGACCCGGCCACATGGCCACGGGCTTTGTCCGAGGCTTCGGTCTCCAGTCGGGCGCGATCGCCGCAACAGTCGCCCATGACCACCACAACATCGTCGCGATCGGTGTCGACTATGCCGACATGGCCCTGGCCGCGAACCGCCTTGGAGAGATCGAGGGGGGCTTTGTTGTGGCGCAAGGGGGAAAGATCCTTGCGGAACTCGCGCTGCCGGTGGCCGGTCTGATGAGCCTCTCCCGGTTTGAGACCGTGGCGGACGATCTCCGCGCGCTGCGCGCCGCGGCGAAGGCGCTCGGCGTGACGCTTCAGGAACCCTTCCTCCAGCTCTCGTTCCTGGCTCTGCCGGTGATCCCACACTTGAAGATCACGGACCGCGGCCTGGTCGATGTCGACGCTTTCGAGATCATCGGGTGACAGCGCGGGGGGGGCTCATGCAGGGAAGTCGTCTGAGAGTGCTCTGCACGCCGAACAGGTCTATGGGTGTCTTTGGGTCAAGAGCCCTCCGAGTTCAGGGTCTCATCCAAGCGGCGGTGGCCTGCGACAACCGACTGGTCTGGGTGCGAAGGTGTCGGTTCGGGGCATCGCCCCGAACCCGCGCGTGTGCGCGCGGACGGCGCATGACGCGCCGTCGACACCGGCGGCCGCCGCTCTTCACGGCGTCAGATCACGGGCACAAGATCGACAGTGTGATGCGAGTGGCTTGCCCCGGCGGACCGGAGCGCTCCCTTAACGGGAGCCACGTCCGAATAGTCCCGGCCATGCGCGACAGAGACGTGGTCCATGCCCACCATCAAATCGTTCGTGGGATCGTAGTCGACCCAGCCGGTCTCGCGCCCGCACCAGGCGCGCACCCACGCGTGCATCGCATCCGCCCCCTCGAGCCTCGGTTGACCCGGCGGCGGTTCGGTGCGGATCAGTCCGGACGCATAGCCGGCTGGCACACCGAGCGCGCGAAGCGCCACGATCATCACATGGGTGAAGTCCTGGCAGACCCCGTGGCGCGCGCGGAACGCCTCTTCCGGCGGTGTGTCGACATCGGTGGCTCCGGCGTCGAAGCGCATCTCTGCGTGGAGCGCCCTCCCGATCGCCGCCACAGTCTCCAGGGCCGTGCCGCCCGGCGGCGCGGTGTTGCGCGCGAAGGCCGCAATCTCTGCACTGTGGCCGGCCCGTGGCGTTGCGCCGAGGAAATGGTGGGGGGACGAGGCCGTGAGGTCCCGCCCCTCCGAGATCTCCGCGCGCAACCGGTCGAGTTCCGGCGAGAGATCGAGACGCTCGGGCGGCGGGCGCCGCTCCACCCGTGCAACGGTCGTGAACTCGAGCGCGGCGACGGCGCGCTGGAA
>JBCCWM010000465.1:0-3565 GCA_039193505.1 Pseudomonadota bacterium
CCGCGGCCGTGCCGGCCAAGAGCAGGACCAGCGTCAGAACGATGGCTCGCATGATGTACCCCCTCATCTGAGCCCGCGGTCGGCGGCGGCGATGATGTCCTGCGCGCGACGCCAAGCGGCCGAGCCCTCGGGCAGCTGTCCAGCCGCCCGCGTTGCCTGAACTTTTGCATCCCCGAGGCGGCCGAGCAACGCAAACCTTTCCGCGCTCGCCAGCGCGGCACGGCCCGCTTGGCCGTTGCGCGCATAGGCCACAGCCAAATCGCGCAACATACGCGGATCCGCGGGGTCGAGCGCCCGCGCCCGCTCCAACACGTCGAGCGCCTCGCGGTCCGCGCCACCCCGCGCCACCAGCGCCCGACCAAGCCCCGACAAGATCAGCGCCTCGCGCGGCGCGAGCGAGACGGCGCGCCGGTAGGCAGCAGCCGCCCCCGCGGCGTCTCCGTTCTCCAGCAGAAACTGCCCCTTCAGCTCGTTGTAGAACGGATCGTTCGGTCGGATTGACAATAGGCCATCGACTGTCTGCATGGAGCGCCGAATGTCCGGGATCCGGTGATAGGCCACGGCACGCGCAAGCGCCCCGATCTCGGACCGGTCGTCCTTGTATTTGCGCAATGTGTACGTTGGATTGCCGAGGAAGCCGTCGAATTTGGCAACCAGCCGTGCATGCCAGTAGGCGTCGAGCTCGCTCGGACCCTGGCCGCGCGGCGCGCTCGCCACACGGTCCTCCAAGTAGCGCAGTCGGTCGCGCCAGAGCGGGTGCGTGCGGACATAAGGATCCTGCCGTCCACCGGAGAGGATCTCCTGCCCGGAGAAAAGCTTCATCACCCGTGTGATCGCCGTCGGATCGGCGCCTGCTGCAACCATGTAGCGGAGGCTCGCTTGGTCTGCCGCAGCCTCCTCGGCCCGAGTGTGGGCCAGAAAGTCGCGAAGCGCGGCATCCTGCGCCCCGATGCCGAGCCCGATCCCCGCTTGCGGCGCCCCCGCCGCGGCAGCGGCCACGCTCAACACGACGCCGAGGCCAGCTATGCCGCGTGCGGTCCGAAGCCGCTGGTTCCGCCGCGCAAGGTGGCCGCCGGTGATGTGGCCCGTCTCGTGCGCGATCACGGCGCGGATCTCGTCGATCCCTTCGAGCCGGCGAAAGAGGCCCGTGTGGATGAAGATGTTGTTGCCGCCTGCGACGAATGCGTTGAGCCGTGGGTTGCTCACGATATAGAGCGTCACCTGCGAGGGCGAGAGGCCCGCCGCGCGGAGGATCGGGTCAGCGATCCGCTTCAACGTTGCCTCGATCTCGGCGTCGCGGACGAGGCCCTGGGCCGCAGCCGGCAGCGACAGCATGACCAGTAGGACAGCGGCCAGAACGCGCCGGCCAATCGCTTGCAACAGCCCTCTCTTCATGGTGCAACCCCTCCAAGCGGCGTTGAGCGGCAACCTAAGGCGGATCAGATGCGGGTGTCAAAGCGGGGCGAGGTCGAGCCCTTTCGAGTGATGGACGTGATGGAGGCTGCCCGCGCCGCGGAAGAGGCCGGCCGCGACATCGTCCATATGGAGGTCGGTCAGCCTGCAACACCGGCACCCCGCGCGGCGCGCGCGGCCCTTGCCGAGGCGATGGAGAATGGCGCGCTCGGATACACCGTTGCCCTCGGGCTTCCCGCCTTGCGTCGTGGGATCGCGGAGCTCTACGGCCGCTGGTACGACCTCGATCTCAACCCTGAGCGGGTGGTGATCACCGCCGGATCTTCCGCCGCGTTCACGCTCGCCTTCGTGTCGCTTTTTGAGGCCGGCGGTCGGGTCGGGATCGGTGAGCCGGGTTACCCCTCCTACCGCAACATTCTGAAATCGCTTGGGTGTACTCCTGTCGGGCTCCGCACGGAGGCGGCGCACAGGTTCCAACCGACACCCGATCAGATTGCGCCGGATCTCGACGGTCTTCTGGTCGCAAGCCCCGCCAATCCGTCCGGCACCATGCTCGACCGTGCGGCGCTCGCGGGTCTGCTCGAGGCTGCGCGCGCGCGCGACGTCGCGTTCATCTCGGACGAGATCTACCATGGTCTGCACTATGGCGACTGCGCGGTCTCGGCGCTTGAGCTCTCGGATGACGTCTACGTCATCAACTCCTTCTCGAAGTATTTTTCGATGACCGGATGGCGGATCGGCTGGATGGTCGTGCCCGAGGCGCACATTCGCCGGGTGGAGCGCTTGGCGCAGAATCTGTTCATCTGCGCCTCGCATGCGAGCCAGATTGCCGCGCTTGCAGCCCTCGATGCGACAGAGGAGCTCGACGCGAACCGCATGGTCTACACGGCCAACCGTGCGCTCCTCAGCAAGGGCCTCGCCACAGCCGGCTTCCCCGACATCGCCCCGCCGGACGGTGCGTTCTATCTCTACGCCGACACGCGCCACTTCGGGGTCGAGAGTGCGGCCCTCGCAGACGAGATCCTGCGCGATGCGGGCGTGTCCGTGACGCCCGGCCTGGATTTTGATCCGGGTCGCGGTCACCACACGCTCCGTTTTTCCTACGCCGGCGCGACCGCGCGGATGGAGGAAGGGCTGGCCCGGCTCCGCGCGTGGTACCAAGCCCGCGGCGTGGCACCCTAAGCGAAGACGCCGGCCGCCATCAGCCGTTCAAGGCGCGCGACCACCAGCCGCGGCGCTTTGGTGCGTCCGGCTCGTCCTCAGAGGGCGCCGTCGCAATCACGACCGGCGCATCCGAACCGGGCTGCGGTCCAGGGTCAGTGGGTGTGCTCGACGTTGCGGCCGCGATGGCCTCCTTGGCCGAAACGCGCACGCGCGGCTTTGGACCCTTGCGGGTTGCTGGCTCCGGCGCAGTGTCCACTGTCGCGGCGACAGGTTCCGGCGCAGTGTCCGCGGTCACCGCAACAGGCTCCGGCGGCGTGTCTCCTTCGGGCGCGGGCACGGGAGCGTCCACATCCTGGTCGGCGCTCTCCTCCGCGTCCGGGGTTGAACCCTCGTCCGAACGGGCGGCTGCGGACGGCTCCGCGGCCGCACCATCATCCGTAACAGAAGGCGACTGAGCCTCCGAATCGGCTTCGGCTGCGAGAGGTTCGGCCGCGCCGGGCTCCGCGACACTCTCCTGGTCCGGCCCCGCATCGGAAGCTGCTTCGGGCTCCGACTTGCGGGAGCGGCCACGAGAGCGGGAGCGGGAGCGTTTGGGCTTTCCCTGCGGCAGCGGCGGCTCCTCGGCGGCCCCTTCGCCGTCGCCCTCCGCGCCGGCACTGGCCTCGGCGCTTGGATCGGTCTCGTCCTCGGCGCCCGATCCGCCACGCCGGCGGCGGCGGCGGCGGCGGCGCTTCTTCGGTTGCACGTCATCGCCGTTGGCCTCCACGGCTTCGACCTCGGCGTCCACGTCATCCTCGTCCTCGACCGGATCGGGGAGGTCGACCTCGGGTTCGGGGTCCGCCACTGGGATCGGAAGTCCAATCTGGGACACCGAGCGGGTTGCAACCTTCAGCCGCTCGATCTTGAAGTCGGGGCTCACGAGGGTCGGATCGCCCTCGATCCTCACCGAAAGGCCGAAGCGGGCCTCGATCATGGCGACATGGTCGCG
>JBCCWM010000466.1:0-3552 GCA_039193505.1 Pseudomonadota bacterium
ACTCCGGATGGCCCGCGGTCTTCGCCCCGAGCTGGCGAAAGTTCCGGATCTCCTCAATCGGCAGATCTGCATACCCGGTCAGGTGCAAGAGACCGTAGAGCAACATCGAGCCGTGCCCGGCCGACAGGATAAAGCGGTCCCGATCCGGCCAATCCGGCGCGCTCGCGTCGAACTTGAGGTGGCGCTCGAAGAGCACCGTTGCCACATCCGCCATGCCCATCGGCATTCCCGAATGCCCTGAATTCGCGGCCTTGACCGCGTCGAGCGCGAGCACCCGCAGAGCGACCGCTTTCATCCAATGGTCCGGGTGTTTTTCGCGAATTTCGGCGATTTTCACAGTCTGGTCTTTCGATTTCGGGTCAAATCCCGGCGGTCAATGTTGTGGAATGGATACCGCCGCGACGGGTGGGGTCAAGCGGCGGGCCGCGAAAAAAGCGGTCGGCAGAGTGGGAATCCTCCGCTAGGCTCGGATAGGTGTGCGTGCCGGCCACGGCGCGCGCAGATGGGAAGGAGAGCGCAGGAGATGAGGGATCTCGAAGCCTTGGAGGCACGTCTTGAGGCGGCGACCGGACGTATCGTGGCGGCGTTGACAGCATTGGCCGAGCGTCGGGCCGATGGCGGAGCGAGTGCCGATCAGGACGCGCTCGCCTATGAGAACGCACGCTTGACCGAGGCGCTTGCCAAGCTTGAGGCGGAGCGTGCGCGGGATGTCGCCGAGATCGACACGCTCATCGCTCAGCTCAAACCATTGGTGGAGGAGGCATGATGCCCGAGGTGAAGCTCGAGATCGGCGGTCGTGTCTTTCCCGTTGTGTGCGAGCCCGGCGAGGAAGCTCAGCTCGCCCGGGCTGCCGCCCTTCTCGACCGGGAGGCCAACCGGTTGCTCGACCAGCATGGGCGGATCCCCGAGACGCGGATGCTGCTGATGGCCGGGCTGATCATGGCCGACCGATCCATCGAGGCAGATGCGGTGCGGGAAAGCGCCGATCGTCGCATCGCGGCCTTGCAGGAGGATCTGAACCGGTCGGAGGCCAATGGCGCATCGCGCGACGTGCTCGACGCCGCGAGCGCCACCGCCGATGCCGCAAAGGCAACCCTCGGGCGGGCCGCCGACCGCCTGGAGGCGGTCGCGGACATGATCGAGGCGCTTTAGCCGCTCACGCCGGCTGATTGGCCTCGCGGATGCGCTCGGCCGCCTCTTTGTCGAAGGTCACACCTTTGTCGGTGAGCATCTGGTCGAGTTCTCCCGAAAGTGTCATCTCGATGACGATGTCACAGCCGCCCACGAACTCCCCCTTCACGTAGAGCTGTGGAATGGTCGGCCACTCCGAGAACTCCTTGATGCCCTGACGGATCGCGTCATCGGTCAGCACGTTGATGTCCCGATACCCAACACCCATGTAGTTGAGCACGCCGGCCACCTTCTGGGAAAAGCCGCATTGTGGCATTTGCGATGTGCCCTTCATGAACAGCACCACATCGTTCTCGCTGATTTCGGTCTCGATGGCCTTCTGCGCATCGGTCATAGACGGTCTCCCGGTCTGGCGTCGCCCGGTCGTCGGTTCTCACCGGGATCGTCGCTGAAATGTTTCGGCAGGATCGTTGTCAGCTTGCCATCTTCGTGCAGAACCAAGTCCGGAGAGGCGCGCGTCGATCGCTCATGCCGGCGAATCTTTTTGAGATAGAACAGAATCACGCCCACAAGCACTCCGGCGGCAATCAGCCCCAGAACCCACCACTCCCACGGCATCTCTCACCCCTCCGCTGGTCGTGTCGTCAACGCCAAGGCGTGCAAATCGCCCGCGGGGCCGTCCATCTTGCCCTGGAGCGCTGCGTACACCAGTTGGTGTTGCTTGACGCGGGTCAACCCCTTGAACTCCTCGGCCACCACAGTCGCTGCATAGTGATTTCCGTCGCCGGCCAGATCCTTGATCTCCACTTCAGCCGTCGGAAAGGCCGCACGGATCAGCTTTTCGATTTCGACCGCTTCCATGGCCATGGACACATCCTTCTGGCTGTCCACGTGAGACTAGGCATGCAGGCCGAAACACGCAAGGGATCACACCAGGACGGAGGCTAGGGCGCGGGCATGAAGATCGCGTAAATCGCTCAGCGGCCGGACCCCTGTGTCTCCGATCGCGACACTCTCGCCGCCGAAGCGGCCGATTGCGCTGGTGGATGTGACGCCGAGCACGTGCCCCAAATGCTCGGGCGCAACCGCGAGAAGATACCGGCCCTGATCCTCGCCGAAGAGCTCTGCAAGACCGGTTGGATCGAGCATCAGACCGACATCGCCGGCGAGCGCCATCTCAACGGCGCAGAGCGCGATGCCACCGTCCGAGACATCGTGAACCGCTGACAGACGGCCGGCCGCCGAAAGCGCGCGCACGATCTCACCGCGCTCCCTCTCGAGCGCCAGATCCAGCGGCGGCGCGTCACCGGCGGCGAGGCCACAGCACTCCGCCAGATAGGCCGATTGACCGAGATGCGTGCCAAGATCTCCCAGCAGGACCAGCGTGTCGCCGGCCCGCGGCGCCATCGACAGGCGGTCGGACAGATCATCGATCAAGCCCACAGCCCCGATCGTCGGCGTCGGCAGGATCGCTGCGCCATCGGTCTCGTTGTAGAGGCTGACATTGCCCGAGACCACCGGCATGTCGAGCGCGCGGCACGCCGCGCCGATCCCCTCGATGCAGCCGACGAACTCCCCCATGATCTCCGGACGCTCGGGGTTCCCGAAATTCAGGTTGTCGGTCACTGCAAGCGGCCGTGCGCCCGTAGCGATCAAGTTGCGATACGCCTCCGCCACTGCCTGGCGCCCGCCCTCGACCGGGTTCGCGCGGCAATAGCGCGGCGTCACATCGGCCGAGAGCGCCAGCGCTTTTGTCGTGCCATGGACGCGCACGACAGCGGCGTCGGTGCCGGGCCCCACCACCGTGTCGGCGCCGACCGTGTGATCATACTGCTCCCAAACCGCGCGGCGGGAGCCGTAGTTTGGGCTCGCCAGGAGGCTCACCAGCGCCTCCATCACGGGGCGCTCCGGCACCCGGTCGACAGGGCCGGGCGGCACCCTCGGGGTCCAGGGCCGATCGTACTCGGGCGCCTCCCCCGAGAGCGCGCGAAGCGGCAAATCCGCCTCAACCCGGCCCTGGTGCTCGACCAGAAACCGGTCCTCGGCGATCGTCTCGCCGATCACCGCGAAATCCAGATCCCATTTCGCAAAGATCGCGGCGGCGACGGCCTCCTTCTCCGGGTCGAGGACCATGAGCATCCGCTCCTGGCTTTCCGACAGCATCATCTCATAGGCGGTCATCGCCGCCTCACGCACGGGCACAGCGTCAAGATCGAGCCGAATACCGAGACGGCCCTTGTCGCCCATCTCGACGGCCGAGCATGTGAGACCCGCCGCCCCCATGTCCTGGATCGAAATGACAGCGCCCGAGGCCATCAACTCAAGACAGGCCTCCAGCAGCCGCTTCTCGGTGAACGGATCGCCCACCTGGACGGTCGGGCGCTTCTCCTCCGCGTTCGAGCCGAACTCGGCAGAGGCCAT
>JBCCWM010000467.1:0-3544 GCA_039193505.1 Pseudomonadota bacterium
CGGCCAGACCGTCACGCTGCAGGGTGGTCTCATCACGGCGAGCCGCGGTGTCGGCTACGATCTTCTCGCCGTGTTGCCTGAGGCCGATGACCCGGTGGCCCGGCCCCGCCCCCCGCAGGACTGGCCCCAGCAGATCGAGCGTCTTTACACGCTGCCCGGCCCGGGACCGGAAGGGCAGACGGTGCGCGTCACGTGTACATTTGTGCGGTTGCAGCCCGAGACCCTCGAGATTGTGGAGCGGCCCCACGAGACAGTGGTCTTTGAAGAAAGGTGCCGCGGCGATGCGCGTTTCGTGAACGCACATCATGCGGACATCGAGACGGGAACAGTCTGGCAGAGCACGCAATGGATCGGGCCCGTCCAAGGGGCGTTCACCTACGAGATGATCGAACCCTTCGCGCCAGACTGAAAAACGGGCCGCGGGGGCCCGTTCTCAGCGCGTTGCGCGACAGATCAGTCTTCGCTGACGGCGATGCCGACACCGATGGCGACCACTGCGAGGAGCGGGATGAGCCATGCAGCGTTGGAACCGATCGGCTCTTCCGGATCGTCAACCACAACGACGGGAGGCTCGAAAGGCTCGACATTGCCGGCAAGCGCTGGGGCCACAGCGGCCAGCGAAAAGGCGGCGATGAGGGCGAGAGTTTTCATATCTTATCTCCTGGAACAGGGACTTTGACGCGCCCGCAAAGCGCGAGCCGTGCCCTCGAACCGGTAGGATCAGACCAAAACCAATGCAATCGGGTCCCGACACGGGCCCGGAGTTTCGCGGTCGCTGTGATCTCGCTGCAATAACGGTAGCGTCACCACCACCTCTCAGATCAAAAGAACTTGGGTCCCGACCCGCGCATACTCAAAGAGCTCTGCGATGTGCTCGTTATAGAGACCAATGCAGCCGTTCGAAGACTTGCGGCCGATTTTGCGCTCATCGTTCGTGCCGTGGATCCGGTAATAGCGCCACGACAGGTAAAGCGCGTGCGTGCCGAGCGGGTTTTGCGGGCCAGGACCCACATAGGTCGGCAGATCCGGGTTGCGTTTCAACATGTTGGGCGTCGGTCGCCAGTCGGGACCCACGCGCTTTTGCACGACACGGGTGCGCCCGGTCCGTGTGAGCTCAGGCGTCAAAGGCACAGAGACGGGGTACACGTTGTAAATCGCGCCGCTCTCGCTCCAGTAGTGGAGGACGCGGGGAACGGTGTCGACCAGGATGGCGCCGCCGCTCCGGTCGGGAAAGTAGTCCTGCCAGTCGCGTGCAAGAAAGCCCGAGACCCGACGTTCGAGCACCACCGGCCCGGTTTCGGTCAACGGAAATCCGTTCGAATCGTAGCCTGCCAACTGCGCCGACGCGATGTTTGGCACGGCGAGGCTTGCTGCGGCCCCGGACAGGACGCGGCGACGGCTCATCATAGTTCGGGACATGGGCGCGCTCCTCCAAAGGAATCACTTTATGTATAAGGCGCTCTGGCGTTGTCTTCAAATCCGTCACACAACCGACCGACGATACCTCTCCGCAGAGATGCCATTTGAAGCGCGCGCACTTTGCCGCTAGACGGCGCGGTATGCGGCTTAGATCTCTCCTTCGCTGGGCCTTTTCGGCTGTTCTGATCTCTTTGATCGCAGCCTGCGAACCGACGACCGGCGGGGGCGGCGCGCGCCTTTCCGCGCAAAATGCCGATGCCGTCCGGGCCCGCCACGTCGATGCGATCAACGCCCTGCGCATTGAACGCGGCCTGCGACCGGTTCAGCTCTCGGCGCGGCTGACCGCGGCGGCGATGACGCATGCGCGGGACATGAGCATTCAGCAACGTGCCTGGCATTTCGGCTCCGACGGCACGTCGCCGAAGGACCGGGCCGTGCGCGCCGGATTCCTCGGCCGGGTCGTTGGCGAGAACATCTCGGAAAGCTTCGATGACGAGCTCGAGGTTTTTCAGAGTTGGCTCGCCGATCCAATCACCCGGGATGTGATGCTGGTCCCAAACGCCGCTGCCGTCGGCTTCAGCTGGTTCGAGGAGGACGGCGGCAAGGTCTGGTGGGTCCAGATCTTCGGCAGCTCGCCCGAGGCACCCCTCGTCGCACGCTCGGCGTTTTAAGCTGTGATCAGGATCGGCGTTCCAAGGCGGACCATCGCATAGATCTCCTCGATCTCGCGGTTGCGCACGGCGATGCACCCGGCCGTCCAGTCCGGACCGTCTCGATCGATGCGCGGACGGGGGCCGCCATGAATGAAGATGTCCCCGCCTGGATCAACGCCGAGGCTCTCTGCCCGCGCCACATCGGATGGGTCCGGGTAGTTTATCCCAAGGCTTAAGTGGAAGTCTGAGCGTGGGTTTTTCCGGTCGATGAAGTAGAGACCCTCCGGCGTGCGCCCGTCGCCCTCCTCGGCCTTGTGACCCTGGGGCTGAAACCCGAGCTCCACCCGGTAGCGCCGAAGCGACTGGTTGCCATCGAGCAGCCACATCCGCCGCTCAGACTTCGACACCAGAACTTGTGTCGCCACAGGCAGCCGGCCAAAATCCGGCTGGCCCGCGCACCCCGCGAGACCGGCCGCAGCCGCCGTTGTCAAAATGCTCCGCCTCGTCGCCCTCATGGGTGCTCTCCTTTTGGCCCCCTCTCCCCTTCAGTTATGGCGTGAAGCCCTTCAGAAACAAGGTGAAACGAAACGGGGGGCCGAGGTCGTGACTGCAGAGCCACGCGCTCAGTACCCGAGCGCGATCCCATCCTTCCGCGGGTCCGATGCACCCCAGAGCGTGCCGTCCGCATCGATCCGGATCGCCTGCGCCCCTCCGATCGGGGCGGGCGCCCGCTCGACACTGTGCCCACGTGAGGCGAGCCCCGCGACAACGTCATCCCCGTATCCGTTCTCGAGCGAGAGCACACCGTTTTGCGGGAAAGCACGGGGCGCGTCGATGGCTGCCTGCGGATCCATCCCGTAGTCGACGATGTTCGTCAGGAACCGTGCGTGACCTGCCGCCTGATACTGGCCGCCCATCACGCCGAAGGACATCTCGACCCGGCCATCGCGGCGCAGCATGGCTGGGATGATGGTGTGCATCGGCCGCTTGCCGGGCGCCGCCTCGTTCGGATAGCCCTCCGTCAGGGTAAACCCGGCGCCACGGTTGTGGAGAAGGATGCCGAACTTGTCCGTGCCGAGGCCGGAGCCGAAGCTGTGGAAAATCGAATAGATGAGCGAGACAGCCATCCGATTGCGGTCGACGACGGTGAGATAGACGGTTTCCTTGTGGACCGCTTCGGCGCGTTCGGCCGGAGCGGCCATCGCGCGCGCCGGATCGATCAGCGCCGCCAGCGCATCGGCCGTTTCGGGGGCGAGGAGGCGATCGGTCAGGGCCGTTGAGGGATCCGCGACAAACCGGTCCCGCGCGTCGTAGGCGAGCTTGGCCGCCTCCGCCTCGAGATGCGTGCGCTCCACCCCGAAGGGATCGAGGCCTGAGAGATCGAAGCGCTCCAGGATCGCGGCCATCAGGATCGCCGCCGCCCCCTGTCCGTTGGGCGGCAGCTCCACCAGCTCCTGCCCTTTGTAGTGTCC
>JBCCWM010000468.1:0-3536 GCA_039193505.1 Pseudomonadota bacterium
AACGTGCCTTATGACCCGGTCGCCGCGACAGTACCCTTCCTCGAGACCTTGGGCTTCGACGCCCTTGTCTGGGAGGCACGCTCCATCGTTCGGCCCAGGTTCATCGCGCGCGTGGTCTGCACCGACTGCGCCTGATCTTTTTTGCTTTTCGCCGATTTCGCGCCTCACTATAGTGGATGACGCGACATGTAGCGCATGGAGGCGGCGTGAGCGACGAAGATCTGCCCGACGAAGACGGCTCCCGTATGCCCGAGGGGCCGACCATCGCGATTGAGGAAGAGATGGAGACCTCCTTCCTCGACTACGCGATGTCGGTCATCGTCAGCCGCGCGATACCTGACCTCCGCGATGGTCTGAAACCCGTCCACCGCCGCATCCTCTACTCGATGCACATCAACAACCAGACCCACGACCGCCCCTACTCCAAGTCGGCGCGGATCGTCGGCGCGGTGATCGGCGTGTTCCACCCCCACGGCGAAAATGCGGTTTACGAGGCGCTGGTGCGCCTCGCCCAGGACTTTTCGATGAGCCTCATGCTCCTCGATCCGCAGGGCAATTTCGGGTCGATGGACGGGGATCCGCCCGCCGCGCAGCGCTACACCGAAGTGCGGATGCAAAAGGCGGCGCGCTACCTCCTGGCCGATATCGGTGAGGACACCGTCGACTTCGTGGCGAACTATGACGGCAAGGACCAGGAGCCCGTGGTCCTGCCGGCGCGCTTTCCCAACATGCTCGTCAACGGGGCCGGTGGCATCGCCGTCGGCATGGCAACCAACATTCCGCCCCACAATCTCGGCGAGGTGATCGATGCCTGCCAGGCGTTGATCGAAGACCCCGACCTCTCCGCCGAAGCGCTGATGGAATACGTGCCCGGTCCAGACTTTCCGACCGGCGGACAGATCATCGGCCGCGCCGGCGCGCGACGCGCCTATATGGAGGGGCGCGGCTCGATCATCCTCCGCGCCAAGACCGAAATCGAGGATGGCGGCCCCCGCGCGCGGATCATTGTCACAGAGATCCCCTACCAGGTGAACAAGGCGACCCTCGTCGAGCGGATCGCAGAGCTCGCGCGCGAAAAGAAGGTCGAGGGCATCGCCCATGTCCAGGATGAGAGCGACCGCTTCGGCGTGCGCGTGGTGATCGAGCTCCGCCGCGATGCGACCCCTGAGGTCGTGCTGAACCAGCTCCACCGCTTCACACCGCTCCAGACCTCCTTTGGCTGCAACATGCTGGCGCTGAACGGCGGACGGCCGGAGCAACTGACCCTGCGCTCCTTCCTCACGAACTTCCTCGAGTTCCGCGAGGAGGTCGTGACGCGCCGAACGGCACACCTCCTCCAGAAGGCGCGGGAGCGGAGCCACATCCTGTGCGGCTTCGCCGTCGCCGTCGAGAACGTCGACGAAGTCGTTCTGACCATTCGCGCCTCCGCCGACGCCGCCGAAGCCCGCAGCCGCCTGATGGAGCGGGCCTGGCCAGCGGCGGCAATCACCGGGTACATCCAGCTGATCGACGATCCGTCGCACACCATGAACGATGACGGGACGTACAACCTTTCCGAGACGCAGGCCCGGGCGATCCTCGATCTCCGCCTTCAGCGCCTGACCCAGCTTGGCGTCAAGGAGGTCACCGACGAGCTGGAAGCGCTCGCCGCCAAGATCACCGACTATCTCGACATCCTCCGGTCGCGCGAGCGCATCCTCGCGATCATCTCGGAAGAACTGATCGAAGTGCGCGAGCTCTTCGCCGTCCCCCGCCGCACCGAGATCCTCGAGAGCGCGGCCGACATGGAGGATGAGGACCTCATCGAGCGGGAGGAGATGGTCGTCACCGTCACCAACTCAGGCTACATCAAGCGCACACCACTGACCGAATACCGCGAACAAAAGCGCGGCGGCAAGGGCCTCGCCGGCATGGCGACGAAGGACGAGGATTTCGTCACCACGCTCTTTGTTGCGAACACCCACACGGCCCTCCTGGTCTTCACCACCGACGGCATGGTCTACAAGCTCAAGACCTGGCGGCTGCCCCAGGGTGGGCGCGCGTCGCGCGGTCGACCGATCGTCAACATCCTGCCGATCCCGGGTGGCACCTCCATTGCCGCGATCATGCCCGTCGACCGCGACGAGGCGGAGTGGGACGACCTCCAGATCCTCTTTGCGACCTCCGACGGCGATGTCCGCCGCAACGCCCTCTCCGATTTCACGAACGTGAAGGCCAACGGCAAGATCGCGATGAAACTACCCGAGGGCGTCAGCCTCATCAACGCGCGCATCGCCTCAGAGGATGACGACATTCTGCTCGTCACGGCCGCCGCAAAGGCCGTCCGCTTCCGCACGACGGAGGTTCGCATCTTCAAGGGCCGCGACTCGACGGGCGTCCGCGGCATCCGCCTGGCAGAAGGCGACCGCGTGGTGTCAATGGCCGTGATCCGTCATTTCGCCGCCGGCCCCGAGGAGCGCGCGGCCTATCTCAAGATGCGCAGGGCCGTCGCCGGTGCCGAGGACGAGGGCAACGAGGATGACGAGGCGGTCGACGACGTCGCCCTGGCCCAGGATCGCTATGCAGAGATGTCGGCGGCGGAGGAATTGCTGCTCACCATCACCGCCCGGGGCACGGGCAAGCTCTCCTCCGCGCACGACTATCCTGTGCGCGGCCGCGGCGGTCAGGGCGTCGCGGCGATGGACCGAGCGATGCGGGGTGGCCCGCTCGTCGCCTGCTTCCCCGTCGACCTCGACGGCCAGATCATGCTGGCCACATCCAACGGCCAATCAATCCGCTGCCCTGTCGCGGACATCTCCTTCCGAAGCCGCGCCGCAGGTGGCGTGCGTGTCCTCAACACCGCCCCGGGGGAAGAAGTCGTCTCCGTCGCGTGGATTGCGGAGACCGGCACCGAGGCGGAGTAATCCATCGGTAACGCCCATGTCGGTATCCTCGGCCACGGGACACGCCGGGGGACAGCATGAACCTTTACCTTTGCTCCATCGACCTCAAGGACGACGCCAAGGCCACTCAGTTCGCCGGAGCCGTTGAGGCCTGGATGGCCCATTTGAAAGGGGCCGGCACGATTGCCGGCTGGCGGCTTCTCCGCTGCAAGCTCGGGTTCGGTCGACCGAGCGCCTCAGATTTCATGCTGGAGATCGAGGTCGACGATCTCGCGCAGCTGGATCGGGCCTTCCGTCTCACAGGATCCGGCGACGAGGAGGTCGAGCGGCTCTACACCCCCGTCCACCAGATGGTGGGACGGTTCACCACAGCCCTCTACCGCCCGTTCCCCGACCTCGAGCGGCGGGAGCGTATGGCCCTCCTCTAGGTGTTCAGTCCCGGCATCTGGTGGATCGGGGCAACGCTGGATCGATCCGGCTCTGAAGTCCAGATTTTGCGGATGTAGTCGTAGGGCGTCTTGAGACGGCGTGCGAAGTTGTAAGCGTCGAGGACGTCGGCGAGATGGCTGCGGAGCTGAACGTGGCCGTCGTAGCGGTCGCGCTTGACCGTGGCGTCCTTGATCGTGCGGTTCATCCGCTCGACTTGGCCGTTGG
>JBCCWM010000469.1:0-3535 GCA_039193505.1 Pseudomonadota bacterium
AAGACGGAGGCTTGGCGCAGGTTCTACACCGAGGACCGACCCCAGAGCGCGATCGGATCCAAGGTCCCGCTCGCGCCGCCCGACCGCGGCGCCGCCGCCGACCAACCGCCGTGACCAAGCACGGAGTTTCCGGAACCGGGCGGCCCAGGGTTAGGGTTCGCTGCGGCCGCGACGATGCATGGAGTTCTCCCTGGACGTCCTTCGGGGGGCACCACTCCATCAAGGCCGCTCGTGACGCGGGTCTTCTGAGTGTGGGACATTAGGGGATCGGGCACGCTGCCGAACACGGCCGGGATCCGGACAAGGCTTGCGATCCAGCGCGGCAGCGTTTGAGCACAGGCCGCCCCGGCCGAAAGTTTCGTGCGAAGCGCCGAGCACGCCGACGAGGGTCTCAGCCGAACGGACCTTTCAGCGTGGCGCCAGAGCGTCTCGCGGGCAGAGTCCACGGAGGCGCTCGCCTGAGAGGTGCGGCTGGCGCATGGTCGGGCGATTCCGCGTCGCGGGCGGGCGTGGAGAATTGTCTGTGGCCATAGCCGTTATCCGGATCGGTGGCACAGCTCTTCTCCGACGCGAGCGCGAGCGCTATGCCCTTACGCTTGAGCGGCCGGCGGGACCTGGCGCAGCGGGCATGCGCCGCGTCTCGCCGCCGATCGGTCCGAAGAGACGCTGCCCGAGATCGCCTTCGGCGCATTCTTCGTCCGGCGGCGGCTCGCTTGGGATGCTCGCCGGCGGTCGATTGTCCGATCACGAGGCCCTTGGCGGCCTTCCACAGCGCAACCCGGCCGCCTTCAGCCGGACGGCCTCTCCACGTTCGTGCTTTGGCACGCGTCTCAGTCCGCGCTCCCCGCTTTCCGGCACGGTGGGCGCGGCCACCCTGCTTCAGGGCCGCTCGAACCGCGCCTCTCGGCGGGCTGCCGCGTGACCGGAGAGGCCGGGATTGGTGCCCCCGGACTGCGCAGGTGCGCGACCTCTGCGCGCTCGGCCTCACGCTCTGCGATCGCATCCGCAGAGCCCTCAGCCCGCCGCCGGAGCATTGCCCGGGTCAGCCCGCGACACCGAGGTCGCCAGCCCGCGCGCGCAGGTGGCTCCCGCTTACGGCTGACGGCTTTCTTGGCCGCCTGCGAACACCGCCCGGCGTCCGTCTTGCTCCGCCCAGAACCCAGGGAGAACCCAACTCCCGATCCGGGTCTTCGGGGCATGGCCAGTTCTTTCGATCGACACGGAAACGTCCTGCGATGAGATCAAGATCCGCGCGCCTGCACAGTGCCGAGACGCCACGTCGGTCGGGCCGATTCCGGTCAGCCGGACTGCGGCGGCGTGCAGGCTTCGCGGCCACCCCGCTACAGCAGGTATGCACGGTTCGCGTTGCGCGGCGCTTCGACCAAGTCGATGGTCTGGTCGATGCTGCCTTTCCGAACGAGGGACCCGTAGGACGTCACTCGGTGAGACATGCCCCCGCCGGACGCGCTCTGCGGTTTGTAGACATAGTTGAAGGGCGGTTCGTTGCCGGCACTGGCGCGAGGGGCGGCCGCCTGCATCGCCTTTTGGATCTCCAGAAACCCCTTCTACTTTGCCAAGGCTTGGACGTGGGACGTGAGTGTCTTCAGATCCACAGGCGCTGCATCAAAGCCCCGGCGCCGAAAATCGCCGACGCGGTAGAGAACGCCGAGCCGTGTCCAGTCGGGCAGGATCAGGGCGTCGCCCGGCAGCAAGGGCGCGCGCCGCGCCCAGTTCAGCATCAGCGCGGGGCTTGGCTTGTAGTGCCCGCTTTTTGCGGTGATGACCCGGATGGCGCCGTTCTCGCAAACCAGCTCCCCCGCAGCGGTGACGGCGGCGCCGCTGGTGAAGATGGAATGGTGACGCTCCCCCACCACATGTTCGTATGCGTACATCCGGCCCTGAAGATCGGCCACAAGAATGGCCCAGCCGTTGCCCGACCAATGCGTCGAGAAAACCTCGGTGCAATAGGGGTCGTCCAGGTAGTCATAGACCTTGCCGTTTTTCCATTTGACTTCTGTGTACTTCCGGACATCGGTCCTGTTGGCAGCGCAGTAATGGATCTGATAATCGACGCCGGGGCCGATGCCGCAGACGGCATCTTCTCCCGCGAAGCTCCAAAAGCTCTGTTTCGTCTGGATGGCCCGCCGATTGCGAACCCAGGCCCGGTAGAGCTGCCCCAGAACCTCGCCCAGCCTGTGATGGGGGTCGACCCGTTCGAGCCAGTAGGCTCGGTCGGACTTGAGATCGCGGAGTCGGTTCGGCCCCGAGATCAGGGTTCCGCCAAGGCTGCGGGCGAGGCGGCCGCACTGGTCGAGAAGATCTTCCACAGCCGCCCAAAGGAGCCGGTTTTTGGCTTTGGCTGAGGTGGTTTCGAGGTGACATAGGCGCTCGCGGTTTTCATGATGTCGTCCAGCGCATGGAAGCGCTGCGCCGGTAGGCTGCGGATCCGGTCGAGCGCGTTGTAGAGCGCAACCTGCCGCGTCAACTTCCGCAGAATGGCGTTTTTGCTGGCGGTGGAAAGCTCGGCGCGCGCAAGGTTCTGTGTGGCGATGGCGGTCATGACGTGTCTCCGGTTCTCGTGTTTCGGGGTGGCTCTCCGGGGATGTTGATGCACATGACCGCTCCGCCCCACTCGGGATCCCGTGTTGTTTCCGTGGCTGACGAGGGCGCGGCCGGGCGGCCGGCGTCTGTGATGTCGCTGAAACACGTGGGGGGGGAGGGGCGCCTCACGTTGCGCGAGATGTGGAGACCCGCACCGATGGGTGGGTGCTGCGACCTCTACGCGGCGCCCGCCTGCACTCCGGCGGAGAGCGGCGTCGCCGCGCGTCTCGATCGCACTGTCGATGTCGCGGCGGGTCTCCTCGTCGGTACCCTGAGCGAGGCGGTTGCTCCGGGCGCGGCGCCATCCATCGAAGATCGCTTGGCTCACTGGCGCTGTGTCCGCAGATCGTCTGGGGCGCTTATCGGGCGGGATCGAGGCTGGCATCTGTGTGCAGAAGGTCTCGCCGGGTGGCGGAGACCGTCCAGCGTGTCCAACTCCCCGCGCGCTTCACCGTCAGAGGCGACCTTCGCGGGCGACAGGGCCGCGGTTTTCGTTGCGGATCGGCTTGGTGTAGCAGCGTAATTTGTCGGCGATGACGACGCGGGGATCGCCAAAACGATCAATCAAGCGCTGCGGAAAACGCTTGGCCGCCTTCGCGTTGCGCTTCTGAACCAGAATATCAAAGACATAGCCGTTCGTAGGGGGAATGACCTCGCGAGTCATTTCCTTATCCGCCTCACCATCGACGGCTCGCCAGCGCCAGAACTTTACGCCGCTGATCTGGACCACGACTTCGTCGAGATACCGTTTGTCGTCGGCGGCGCGTCGATCCGGTTTGATGCAATTGGCGAACTGCGGCCCAAATCGATTGACCCATTTGCGAACGGTCTCGCGGCTGACGGCACCCCTACGCTCGGCCAGAAGACCTTCGACATCCCCCGTACTCAACGCGAGCCGATGGCAGGCCCAGACGGCATAGGCCACAATCTCGCG
>JBCCWM010000470.1:0-3520 GCA_039193505.1 Pseudomonadota bacterium
GATTGCGAACCTGGCACCGCTTTCATCCCTGAGTCGTCTTGCGGATGACCAGTCCTCTCGAGATGCGTGAAATGATCCCCGCCATCTTGATTTGAGCCGATCAAACACGCGATGCCCCAGCGCGCCCACTCTTGACCAATTTGAGTGTAACCTCCGAGGGTCTCTCTCGGGTCGGACCAGCTTCTTTGAAGAGCGCGCTCCCGTACATATTGCCCCGGTCTCCCGTCGGCGGCGACGTCCTGGAATTGGCCGCGCGTCGTCCGCATCGCTAAGCGCCGTCCGTGTGCGCCAGCCGCACCCCGGCGGCCCGTGCGGCGTCGCGGGCGATGGTGGGGAGGAGGGGGCGGATTTGGGCCTCGGAGAGGCCGGGGCGGAGGCGACGGTCGTAGAGCATCCGGAGCAGGATCTCGTCATGGGTCGTCAGAAGCGCGAACTCCTCATCGTCGTTGAAGATCGAGGGGCGGGCGTCGAAGCTGTCATTGGGCAGACCCATGGCCTGGGCCATCTCCTCGTGGATGCAGGAGAGGCGCATCAGATCCTGGTGCTCGCCCTTCACGAGGATGATCGCGGCGCCATAGCCATCGACATCGCCGCCAAAGGTGTAGGCGATGCAAAGCGCGCCGGGCGGGCTGTCGGCGAAGGAGGCGATGACAGCCGGTGAGGTCAAGTCCTCGGAGGCGAGGAACTGCGCGAAGTCGCGCTGTTCGGCCCGGTTGAGGAACATCACAGTGAAGTTGCCGATGCCCACCCGCGTAAGGGCCATGTCGGTCCCGCTGAGGCGGGCGAGGCGGCGGGTGAAGCCCTCGACATTGCGCCGGTCCTCGGCTGCTTGCGCGGGGCTGGTCGAGGGGCCGTGGACGATGCCGACGCGGATCGGGATCTCCCAGCGGCGGAGCGTGGAGGCCGTCCGGGCCTCCACGAACCGGTTCCGCCGCTCGGAGAATTCGTCATAGAGCGCGATCTCGACGAAACTCTCCACCAAACGCTCAAGCGTGATCGGCGCGTCGCGTGGCGCGGTCTCGGTCCGCAAGAGGCCGCGTGCGACGAGGCTTGACTGGAAGTCGGCATAGTATTGCGGCAGCGCGGCGTCGGGGATGGTTGTTGGCGCTGTCGCGCAGCCCGCCAGCACCACGGCAGCGGCGAGCGCGCGGGCGGGTCCCAGCGCCCGGATCAGGCGCTGCCCCCAATCGTCACACCGGCCTTGTCGCCCCGCGCCTTTGCGGCGGCGAGGGTCTGCTTCAACTCCGATTCCATAGTCTGCAGCTCCTTCTCGGCTTCGGCGCGCTTCGCCTTGCCCTCGTCGGCGATCTGGAGGCTCTCTTCGATGGTGGCGATGAGATCGGCGTTGGCGCTCTTGATCGCTTCGATGTCGAAGACGCCCCGCTCCATTTCCTTGCGCACTTCGGAATTGGCCTGGCGAAGGTTGGCGGCATTTGCGGTCAGCAGCTCGTTCGTGAGGTCGTTGGCATCGCGCACGACGCCGGCCGCCTGGCGAGAGCGGTGGATCGTGACGGCCTGGGCGAGCTGCGTCTCCCAAAGGGGCACCGTGTTGACAAGGGTCGAGTTGATCTTGGTGACGAGGCTTTTGTCGTTCTCTTGGACGAGCCGGATCGAGGGGAGCGACTGCATCGTCACCTGGCGCGTCAGCTTGAGGTCATGCACGCGCCGCTCAAGATCGTCGCGCGCGGCGCGGAGATCGCGAAGCTCCTGCGCTTTGATAACGCCCTGATCCTCGGGCGCCGCCTGGACCTCGGCCTCCTTGGCGGGGATTTCCTCGGCGTCGAGGACACGGATCTTCTCCTCGCCGGCCGCGATGTAGAGGGCGAGCTGATCGTAGAAATCGAGCGTCTTCTCGTAGAGCTTGTCGAGCGCCTTGATGTCTTTGAGGAGGACGTGCTCGTGTTCAAGAAGCTCACCGGTGATCTTCTCGATCTGGCCCTGCACGGTCTCGTATTGCGACATGAACTCGGCCAGCGGCTTGGCCTTGCCCATCAGCTTCTCCCACCAGGACTGCTTCCGGTTGGGATCGAGCTCGGTGACCGAAAAGCCGCGGATCGAGGAGACCATATCGCGGAGCGCGGTGCCCGCGGGTCCTGCATCCTTGTTGCGGACCCCCGAGAGCATTTCCTGGCTGATCTGCTGGAGTTCGACCTGCGCGGATGAGCCGAAGGAGATGATCGACTGGGTCGAGGTCATGTCGAGTTCGGCGATCCGCTTCTCGATCTCGGCCTTGGTCTCGGGGTCGGCAGACTCGACGGGGACCAGCTCGCCCTTCGGTTCGGGGAGGGCCACCGCCGCCTCCTCGACATCCTTGACGAGGGTTTCGGCTTTGGCGCGGACGGTTTCCGACATCTCTCTCTCCTTCCTCAGGCCTCGAGGCCCTCTTGTTTCAGCCGCTCGCGCAGCACTTCGATCTCAATGTCGAGATCGGTCTTGTCATCGGCGAGCAGGACTTCGCGGTGCGTCGCAAAGCTCGCCTCCAAATCGGTCAGGAGCGCAAGGTACTCGCCCCGCGCGGGCCCGCCCCGCAGCTCCGTTGAGAGCCCAGCATATTTGACCGTCGCGTCGCGCGCGCCTTCGAGGTAGACGCCGAGGAACTTGCGCGCGCGCCGAAGATCGCGGGGATCCTCCTCAACGGTCCGAAAGAGGGCCCGAGCCCGCTCGGCCAACGCCTCAGCCCGGTCGGCGATTTCGCGGTCGCGCACGCTGCCCGCAGCCTTCCTAATCTCGACGACCACAGCCTCCGCCTCCTCGATGGCAAGTGCGGCGCGCTGGCTCTCGGCGCGGCCCACGCCCTCGATGCCCTTTGCCGCCAGTGGGTCGAGGCCGAAGCCCATCAGATGCGCCACCGCGGTGATCGCCCCGAAGATGACGCCCTCGATCACTCCGACATTTGCCGCCTGCGCGACGAGCACGCCCGCAGCGGTCAGGCCGGCCGCAAGGATTTTTCTTGGGACAGCGGGGGGGCGTGCAATGGTTCGAGCCGCGAAAGCCTGCTCCGCCTTTATCCCCTCGTTCAAAAGCCACGCGCCCACGATGAGGAGTGCAAAAGCAGCGAGTTCGATCGCCGCCTCGATGGCGCTCCCCCCGGCCACCGCCATGAGACCCGCGACCAACACAGGCAGGGCTGCGACGTAGAGGAGCCGGGCGAACACGTTGACGCGCTCAGGCCGCCGACCCTCCAGGCTTTGGCTGCCGCCTGGGCTGTATTTGCCCCCGAACCGCTGTGCCATCAGAGGGCTGCCCCAAAGGCCGCAAGCCCCGTGAAGAGGACAATCGCCACAACGACAAAGGCTGCAAATCCTCGCAACATCAGCCCCTCCCCCGTCTGTCCCGCCCCGAGTACCACGGGGCGGGTCCGAAACCTAGCCCCGCGTCAGGAGACGCGGCCGGGTTTCTTCGGCTGTGCAGCACGCTCCGCCGCCAGTTTGCGCTGATAGCCCGATTGGATGATCTCGACGAGGAAGAGGACCGCGATCGAGAAGTAGAAGGTCGACTTCGCCAGCGGCTCCACCTGGTA
>JBCCWM010000471.1:0-3504 GCA_039193505.1 Pseudomonadota bacterium
ATGTCGATCCCGTCGAGCTTCGAGTCCTTCAGCCAGATGTCGAGGATGATCAGATCGGGTGCGGCTGAATTGATTTCAGAGAGCGCCGTGTCGCTGTCGCCCGCAAGTCGGACGGCGTGACCTTCGTCCCGGAGGATGTCCCCGATCAACTCCCGGATGTCGCGTTCATCGTCTACGATCAGAATATCGCCCATACTGTTGTCCTCTGCTCTTTTGTTGTGTCTGTGTCTCAGCTTGCGGCCTGCAGCGCAGTCTCACCGACGGGGAGGAGCATGCGCGCCTCCGCCCCACGCTTCGCCCCTGGGGCAAATGGCGGGGCATCGCGAAGCTCGAGCCGCCCGGCATGCTCATCGACGATCTTCTTCACGATCGAGAGGCCGAGCCCGGTGCCCTTGTCGCGGAGCGTCACGTAGGGCTCGAACAGACGCTTGCGGTTATCCGGCAGGCCAATCCCGTCATCTTGGATCGTGATCTCGAGGGCCCCCTCGAGGAGCGCGGCCACGACGCGGATCTCACCCTCATGCTCGGGCTCCTCCGCCCGTCGCGCATCGATCGCTTCGGTCGCGTTCTTGAGGAGGTTGGTCAGCGCCTGGCCTATCATCGTCTCGTCGATCACCGCGCTCACGGATGTTTCGGGCAGCGTCAGACGGAAGCGGATGCCGTCGGCACCCTGCTCCTGCAGATGCACCGCATCGCGGAGCACGCGGAGCGGGTCGGCCGGCCGCCGCTCCGATGCCGGCATCCGGGCAAAGCGGGAGAACTCGTCGACGATGCGCCGCAAGTCGCCTGTCTGACGTATGATCACATCTGAATATTGCTCGAGAGCTGCCGCGTCCTCCTCGGGGACCAGCGGGCGGAACTTGCGTCTCAGCCGCTCGGCAGAGAGCTGGATCGGCGTCAGGGGATTCTTGATCTCATGGGCGATCCGGCGGGCCACATCGCCCCAGGCGGCCATGCGCTGTGCTTGAACGAGGTCCGACACGTCGTCGAAGGTGACCACATAGCCCTCAAGCTGTCCGTCCTCCCCGCTCCGCCGCGCCATCCGCACAAGGAGCACCTCCTCAGAGCCAGACCGCGTCAAGCGCACTTCGCCCTGTCGCGCGCCGCTTCTGCTGCCGAGGAGCTTTCCGTACATCGGCCCGAACTCGGGCACTGCTTCGTCGAGGGCGCTGCCCGCCGCATCCTCAAGCGACAGAAGCTGCCCCGCCGCGCGGTTCACCATCTCGACCCGCCCATCCGCGTCGAGGCCGATCACCCCCGACGTCACCCCGGTCAGGATCGAGTCGAAGAGCCGGCGGCGGCTTTCGGTGTGCCGGTTGGCTGTCAGGAGAGCGTCGCGTTGCGTTTTGAGCTGTGCGGTCATGGTGTTGAAGACCCGCCCGAGCGTCGCGATCTCATCGTCCCCACGCTCCTCCCGGACACGGACATCGAGGTCGCCGTCCCCCACACGCTGGGCCGCGCCGGCAAGGCGGCCCACGGGCCGCGACAGCCGCTCGGCAAAGCCGAGCGCCACCCACATCGCGCCGAGGATCACAATCAGCGCAAAGCCCAGATAGACGAGCGCAAAGTCAAAGAGGAGCTGGCCGCGATCCCGTTCAACCTGTTGGTACAGGCCCACTGTCTCGCGGGTTTCATCGAGGAGTTGGAGGATTTCACCGTCGACCTCGCGCGTCACATAGAGAAACCGATCGACGAACGCGTCGAGCCGGAGGAGCGCGCGGAACTCGTTGTTGTCCCAGTCCTCGACGATGACCGTCTCCCCTGCGGCCGCGCTTGCAAGCTGCTCGACCGACGGCTCCTCGTAGTCGAACAGATAACTTCGATCGCCGCGCGCGCGGAGGGCGCCGGAGCCGTCGATAATAAACGCCTCCGGGAGCTCGCGCTGCATCTGGAGCTGACCCCTGTTCAAAAGCTCACGGAGCTGCGAGGGGGCGATGAGGGGAAACCGGGTCTTCTGCTGGTTCAGGAACTCGGCCAGGAACGCTGTGTCCGCCGCCAAGTTCTCGCGATGCTCGGCCTCATAGGCCTGTGCTGCGGCGAGGCTGTTGGCGACAACGTTGCGCACGCGCTCGGAAAACCAACTCTCGAGCCCAAAATTCACCGAGATCACCGCGAAAACCGCGACGAGAACGGTCGGGGTCAACGCGATGGCCGCGAACACTGTGGCCAGGCGGAGGTGGAGCGACGACCCCGCGGATCTGCGCCGCCGCGCCGCGATGACGATGATCACGCTCCGCGCAATGACGCCAGCGACGATCAGGATGTATACAAAGTCGACCAGCAGTATCTGGCGGAGCCACCGGCTGCCCGGAGCCCCCTCGGCACTGAGCAGGAGGGACGTCACAACCGCGAGGACCGGTCCGAGACCGACAAGGACGACCGTTGCCCAATACTGCGCGCGTTTGGACCGCATAAAGTCCTCCAGCGCGGCTCTCGCCAGGGTCATGGACGGCTGTGGCACGCTTGAGACGCCTGTATTCTTTGTACCGCTCTGTGGCGAGTTTACATCATTTTTTTGCCGCGTGTTACCGAAATGTCGAGGTCCTGTATCTTTTTTCTCAAGGTATTCCGATTGATCCCCAGGAGCTCCGCCGTGCGGACCTGGTTGCCCCGGGTCGCCGCGAGGCTGAGCGCAATAAGAGGCAGCTCCACCTCTTTGATAATCCGCTCATAAAGCCCCGAGGGTGGCAGGCTGTCGCCATGGAGGTCGAAGTACCGCCGGAGGTGCACTTCCACGGCCTGGCCGAGCCGCTGCGACTGCTCAGCCTGGGGGGCAGCGACCGAGGACGGCCGCGCCTTCAGCTCCTGTTCCACGACCGAGGCAGAGATGATCTCGTCAGGGCAGAGCACGGCAAGCCGGCGCATCAGATTCTCGAGCTCGCGGACATTGCCGGTCCAGCTCTCCTTTCGGAGAAGCTCCAGCGCATCGGCGCTGATCGTGTGGCGCGGCAACCCGTCGGCCTCCGCCTGGCGCAGGAAATGGCGCGCGAGATCGGGGATGTCGTCGAGCCTGTCGCGCAAGGGCGGCAAGCGCACCGGCACAATGTTGAGGCGATAGAACAGATCCTCCCGAAAGCGCCCCTCGTTGACCAGGCTTCGCAGATCCTGATGCGTCGCCGCGATGATCCGCGCGTCGGCCGTTTGGGTCTCGCGATCGCCCACACGGCTGAACTGCCCATCCTGTAGCACGCGAAGAAGGCGGGTCTGCGCCTCGAGCGGCATGTCCCCGACTTCGTCGAGGAAAAGCGTGCCGCCATTGGCCTGCTCAAACTTGCCGGCGCCGGCGGGGCCTGGATCCTTGGCCGTGCCGAAAAGCTCCACCTCGATCATGTCGGGCGGCACGCTCGCCATGTTGATCGCGACGAAACCGCCGGCTTTGCGCTGTCCGAAATTGTGAAGCGCGCGCGCAACGAGCTCCTTTCCGGTGCCGCTTTCGCCCGAGATCATCACGCCGAGATCCGTGATCATCAGCCGCGCCATGATCCGGTAGACCTCCTGCATCGC
>JBCCWM010000472.1:0-3501 GCA_039193505.1 Pseudomonadota bacterium
GAGGCGAACGGGATCGAGCACCGCCTGACCGAGCCCAACCATCCCTGGACCAACGGCCAAGTCGAGCGAATGAACCGGACGATCGAGAACGCGACCGTCAAGCGCCATCACTACGCCAGCCACGCTCAGCTCCGCAGCCATCTCGCGGACGTCCTCGACGCTTACAACTTCGCACGCCGTCTCAAGACGCTCAGCGGCCTCACACCCTACGAGTACCTCTGCAAAATCTGGACTTCCGAGCCGGATCGCTTCATCGTCGACCCGGTCCACCAGATGCCGGGACTGAACAGCTAGGATCAACAAATGGCCGATGTTTGGGGAAGCCTTCGCCGCGTCTGGCGATCAAGTGCCGATGCCGTGTTTGGATGCGGGCGCCCCGTCGTCATCCTGGACAACCTCACCACGCACAAGAATATCGCTGCAGCCAAAGCTGGATCTTGGTTCTTGCTCCTGCCGCCCTAAAACCCGACCGAGATGGAGTTCTCCAACCTCAGGGCGCGTCTGTGCGGGATCCGCGCGCACTTTCACAGATCTGTTCTGAACTCACATGGAGATTTGCGACCTCCACATGCCGGAGGACGGCTGGACCTGACATGTCCCAGCCCCAAAAGTCGGGTGCTCTAGAAGTCGGTCTGTGCACCGCCTTCGGACTTCCGACGCGCGACAAAGGCGCCGAGCTCCTCGGCGATGGACGGATCCATCGCCGGCGGTTCCGCCTCTGAGAGGACGGCCTTCCAGAGCTTGTTGGCCCTCTCGGACGTCCAGGTCGAGCCGCCCTCGACCCACGCCTCGTGGTTCCGCCAATCCGCCAAAAACGGGGAGTAAAATGCCGTTTGGTATCGCGACTGCGTGTGATCGGCGCCGAAGAAGTGGCCGTTGGGCCCGACCTCCCGCACTGCATCGACGGCGACCGCACCCTCCGAGACATCAACAAGCGAGGGCTCAAAGTAGCGTTGGATCTGCTGGAGGACTTCGCAGTCCATCACGAACTTTTCGTAGGAGGCGATGAGCCCCCCTTCGAGCCAACCGGCCGCGTGATAGACCATGTTGACCCCCGACTGCACCGCGGCCCAGAGCGAGTTCATGCTCTCCCAGACCGCCTGACCGTCAGGCGCGTTCGCAGCACATGCATTCGACGCTCGGAGCGGCAGACCGTAGTGCCGTGCCATCTGACCCGTCATCTGGGTCGCCCGAATGTACTCGGGCGTCCCGAACGCAGGTGCGCCCGAGCGCATGTCGACATTCGAGGTAAACGTTCCGAGGACCACTGGCGTGCCCGGGGACACCCACTGAAGAAGCGCAATGGCAGCGAGACCCTCGGCAACGGACTGGGTCACAGCCCCGGCGAGCGTCACCGGCGCCATCGCACCCGCAAGAGTAAAGGGCGTCACGATCACGGGCTGGCGGTGGCGGGCAAAGCGGAGCGCCCCGTCGAGCATTGGCCAGTCATGCTTGAGCGGGCTCGAAGAGTTGATGTTGGTGAAAAGGCGCGGCGTTGCAAAGAAGCTCTCGGCGTCGAGGCCGGTGGCGACCCGGGCCATCTCGAGCACGTCCTCCACCCGCTCCGGCCCGAGAGCATAGGCGTGGACCACTTTGTCGGAGCGGGTCAGCATCTCATAGAGGCAATCGAGATGGCGGAGGCCTGCATGCACGTCGACGGGCTCCACCGGGTAGCCGCCGAGGAAGTGGATGCAGTCAAACGCCTGCGCGAGCGTCACCAGATCGCGGAAGCTTGCCATGTCCCCCGTACGGTGACCCCGGTCAAGGTCGAGCACGTTGGGGGGCGATGCGACCGCGCCAAAGACCATGCGAGTGTCGCCGATCCGGATGCGCCGGTCGGGATTGCGCGGCGTGATGTCGAAGGCCGAGGGCGCACGCGCCACCATCTCTCGGACAAAGGCGCGGTCCATGCGCACTGTCTCGCCTTCTACTGTGCAGCCTGCAGCGCGGAGATGGGCGACGGCCTCTGTGTTTAGAAACTCGATCCCGATCTCCTCGAGGATCTGCATGGCGCCTGCGTCAATGGCGGCGACTCCCTCGGCCGAGAGGGGTTCCGTCGGGCGGTCAATGTTCACCGGGACGCGCCAGGGCGTCTGGGCTATGGCTTGGGGCTGGCGTGCACCGCCGCGCGCGCGGCGCCCTCTTCGATCAGACATGGCGCGTCTCCCCATTTTTTTGGTCCCCCGCATTGGAGCGCGCCATACGGCTCAGGGCGTTGCCGTTTGCGACGCCTGGCGCGCGCGGTTGCGACCTTCGAGCCAGGCTGGCAGAGCCGCGATGCTCTCAAGCACCGCATCCGCATGCGGCGCCAGCTCCCGCGAGGTCGCAACGCCCGTCAAAACTGCGACTGCCGGCATGCCCGCTGCAGCGGCGGCGTGGAGGTCATGCGTGCTGTCGCCGACCATCAGGCACGCGGCGGGCGGATGTCCGACATGGGCCGCAAAGGCGAGCAGCTGCCCCGGCCCCGGCTTGGAGCCGAACCCGCTGTCAAACCCCGCCACAAAATCGAGCGCATCTGCGATCGAAGCGGCATGGAGATGAGCGCGCGCTCCGTCTTCTGAGTCGTTTGTCGCAACGCCGAGGCGGTAGCCCGCATGGAGAAGGTCGCTCATCAATGGAGGCAGTGGCGTCGCGGGGATCTGCACCGCCGCGTTGCCGGCCTCCGAGACCAGTCTCTGGACCTCGCTCGGATCCCGGTTCGGGAGGGCGCGCGCAATCGCTCCGGTCATCACGTCGCCAGTTCCGGCGATCACGGCACTTTCGGGTCGGAACCGCGCGGCCTCGAGATCGAAGTCGATCGCATCCGCCACTCGACGCTCAGCGATGCTGTCGCCCTCGGCGAGGCCGCGGATCAGATCGGCCGTGAAGGCGCCCCATGTGGCCTGAAAGTCAAAGAGCGTGCCGTCTTTGTCGAACAGTATTGCAGCGATTTGCGCTGACATGTCGGCTGATCCTTTCTCGCGACCCGACGTGATGCGCCGCAGTTTTCGCATCTGGGCGGGCGAGCGGGGATGCGACACTCTGTTTTGACTCGCGCACTCAATCTGACCCCTCCAAAAACTGTTGCGAGATCGGTGTCCCTGCGCAGCAAAAAAATGCCGCCGGGAGTGGTCGCATCGAGAGCGCACCGGAAGGACGCCGCCATCGGCCGACAGAGGCGAGCTCGGGCAAGGCTGTGCCCATCTCCGGCGCCTGGACGCTCTGTCCCCGCCTTTGCGTGGTGTGCAATCGCACCGGTCTCGATTCGCATCGGCGCTCATGGGACGGCTTTGCTGCAGAGCATGGCGCACCGATGGGACAGAGAGGCGCCCTGCCGGAGCTGCCGTCCAACACATTCGCGACGATTTGACCCACACACCCCGCTAGGGTCAGGACCCATTGATTGGGTCTCAGACTTCTGATTCAGTGCTCGAAAACGAGCGGTGACATGAGCAACCTTTTCTGGCTGACGAACGCGCAGATGGCGCGTCTTGAGCCCTACTTCCCAAAGTCCCACGGCAA
>JBCCWM010000473.1:0-3493 GCA_039193505.1 Pseudomonadota bacterium
ACGTCGTTGAGGTACATTTTGACGGGGTCCGCATCCGTCAACTCGCCGATCCCGAAAGCGGCGGACGGTGTCGCCGGGGTGAGAAGCGCGTCGATCCCGTCCGCGAAGGCGCGCTCGAAATCCCGTTTGATCAGGGTCCGCACGCGCTGCGCCCGGCGGTAATAGGCGTCGTAGAACCCCGCCGAGAGGACGTAGGACCCGATCATCACGCGGCGCTGCACCTCGGGCCCGAAGCCCTCGGCCCGGGTCCGCTCGTACATTTCGGTGATGCCTTCCCCCTGGCGGATCTCGGCGCGGCGGCCATAGCGCACGCCATCATACCGCGCGAGGTTCGAGGACGCCTCGGCAGGGGCAATCACGTAATAGGCCGGAAGCGCGTATTTGGTGTGGGGGAGCGAGACATCGACAAGCTCAGCGCCCGCATCCGACAGCATCTCGCGGCCGCGGGCCCAGAGCGCCTCGATCTCGTCCGGCATCCCCTCCATCCGGTACTCTTTCGGGATGCCGATCTTCTTGCCGCGGATGTCGCCCGTCAGCGCCGCCTCGAAATCGGGCACGGGGAAGGGCGCAGAGGTAGAATCCTTGGGATCATGTCCCGCCATCGCGCCGAGCATGATCGCCGCGTCGCGCACTGTCTTCGTCATCGGTCCCGCCTGATCGAGCGAGGAGGCGAAGGCCACGATCCCCCAGCGGGAACAGCGCCCATAGGTGGGCTTGACGCCGACAATGCCGGTGAAGGCCGCCGGTTGGCGGATTGAGCCGCCAGTGTCGGTCCCCGTCGCCGCGATGCAGAGATCGGCCGCGACAGACGATGCCGAGCCGCCGGACGAGCCGCCGGGGGAGAGCGGCGTCTCGCTCCCCTCGCGCCGCCAGGGGTTCACAGCCGGGCCATAGACGGAGGTCTCGTTGGAGGAGCCCATGGCAAACTCATCCATGTTGAGTTTGCCCACCATCACCGCGCCGGAGGCCCAGAGCTGGGCGGTCACCGTGCTCTCGTAGCGGGGCGCGAAGCCGTCGAGAATGCGGGAGCCCGCCTGGCTCCGCACACCTTCGGTGCAAAAGAGATCCTTGATCCCGAGCGGCACGCCACACATCGCGCCCGCGTTGCCCGCGGCAATCATCGCATCGGCTGCAGCGGCCATCTCGCGCGCCCGTTCGGGCGTCGGGGTCACGACAGCGTTGAGGGCAGCGCCGCCCTCGACCGCGGCCAGGTAGCTCTCGGTGAGCTCGGCCGCCGTGAACGTCTTTGCTCGAAGTCCGTCGCGGACCTCGGCGATGGTCAGACCGCGGAGGCTCATTCGACCACTTTCGGCACGGTGAAAAAGCCGGCCCGGGCGTCGGGTGCATTTGCGAGGATGTCGTCCCGTCTGTCGCCGTCGGTCACAGCGTCCGTGCGCTGCGGCAGCGTCATCGGAGTGACCGATGTCATCGGCTCAACCCCCTCGACATCGACTTCGTTCAGCTCTTCCATGAAATCAAGGATGCGTGAGAGTTCTCCGGCCAGCGCCGGGAGTTGCCCCTCCTCGACCGCAATGCGGGCGAGATGCGCGACCCGGCGCGCGGTGTCTTTGTCGATCGTCGACATGGAGCCTCGCTCATTTCATCGCGCTCGTGTAGCGCCCGCGCGGCAGCGCTTCAAGCGCCCTTCGCCCGCGGATGGGCCGCCATCACATAGATCATCCACCCAAGGAGCAGCCCATTGATCATGTGCCAAAGGAAGTGCGTGCCGAGCGGGAAGGAGCCGCAGACCGGAGCATCCGCCGTGCGGAAGAAGAGCGACAGCGCCAAGAGCCCCGCCCCCATCAAGAGCCCGTAGGCCGTTGCCGGGCTCCGCCGGAGGAGTGCCGCACCGTAGAGTGCGATCAGGATCATCGTCGGCACGTAGCCGAGCGATCCATTGAGCGGCCCGGTGATCGGCAGGAGCACCGCGCCGAGCCCCGCTGAATAGGGCACGACGAGGATCATCGCGATCAGGCTCGCCCAGATCGGGGCGCTGAAAAAGCGCCGGGTTGCGAGGAAGACATAGGCGAAGATGAAGAGCTGGATCGGGATCACATCCGAGAGCAGCGCCCAGCGCGTCGCGAAGGTGTGAAAAAGAAATGAGCCGATCCCGATTGCCGTCAGGATGCCCGTCAGCAGAAGTGTGCCCCAGTCGGCGCGCACTGCGGGCAGTCTCAGGCAGACGAGCGCGGCAATCAGAAACGCGGCGTTCGTCAGCGCGTTGACAGGTTCCGCCCAAAAGCTCGGATCCAACCGCTCGCAGTAGATGTCAATTTGTTCGCCGAGCTCCATCGGGTCCTCGTTGCGCCGACCTGTCTTGTTTGGCTATCAGTTCGAGCGGCAAAGGGGGAGGGGCGGATGAAGATCACATGGCTCGGACATTCAGGCTTTCGGATCGAGATCGGAGACGCAGTGCTCCTCGTGGATCCATGGCTCACCGGCAATCCGATGTTCCCGGTGGAGCGCCGCGCGGAGGCTGTGGCCGGTGCCACACACATTCTCGTCAGTCACGGCCACGGCGACCATGCCGGCGACGCGCTCGCCCTTTCGGCCGAACTGGGTGCGCCGATCCTCTGCATCTACGAGCTCTCCCAGCTCTGGGCCGGCCAGGACGGCGTGGAGGTGACGGGCTTCGGCAAGGGCGGGACCGTGATGGCCGGCGATGTCGCGGTGACGATGGTGAACGCTGTCCATTCGTCGAGCGTCGATCTCGGCGCGCGCGGGCTGACATATGCGGGCGGCGAAGCGGGCTTCATGATCGCGGGCGAAGGGCGGACGATCTACTTCTCGGGCGACACCGATGTGATGGCCGACATGGGGGTCTTCGCTGATCTCCACGCGCCCGACATCGGCATCCTTTGTATCGGCGGGCACTTCACGATGGATCAGCGCCGCGCAGCCTACGCCGCGAAAACGTTCTTCTCGTTCAAAACGATCGTTCCCTGCCACTACAAGACCTTCCCGCTTCTCGCGCAGAATGCGGAAGTGCTGACGGCCGCCCTACCCGACGTCGACATTCGCGAGCCGGAGGTGCTGGTGCCGATCGACCTCTAGGCCCGTACGCCTGGAGGCACCCATCTCGGTTGGCGGCCCCTGGTTGCGGGTTCGTCTGAAAGGAGGCGTCCGACCCTGACGTCTGGACCCGAGTGCGAGTCGACAACGCCACGATGCAGAGGCCACTCTCCATCCGCCGGACAAAGCATCCGGCATGGACCGTCGCCTGCCTTCACTGTCGACGGCATCGCCCGAATACACTGCGCCCGAGTACGCCTGGTCCAAAACCTGCGGCGGCGTGTTCTTGTGGTCCGGCCGCAGACGCCGCGAACCAAGGTGCGCCCCTCGGCACTAGGTTTTTGATCCCACGGTTTGATGGTGCGATCCATTCGCTGGAATGGAAGGACGCCTTATGGGACAGGTTCGTCACGGGAGCGCCACGATCGCGTTGACCGGCAGGCGAATGCGAGCATTCGCCGAGAGGGGCGCACGGCGTCGG
>JBCCWM010000474.1:0-3466 GCA_039193505.1 Pseudomonadota bacterium
CGTCTCGATCTTGGCGGCGGTCTCGGTATCCCGTATGAACGTGCCAACAGCGCGCCGCCCCTGCCGTTCGACTATGGGCGTGTGATCGACGAGACAGTGGGCCATCTCGGCTGCGAGATCGAAGTGGAGCCCGGTCGGCTGATCTCTGGCAATGCGGGCATCCTTCTGAGCCGGCTGATCTACCGGAAAGAAGGCGCCGATCGAACGTTTCTCGTGCTTGATGCCGCCATGAACGACTTGATCAGACCTGCAATGTACGAGGCACACCACGATGTGATCCCGATTGTCGAACCCACACCCGGGACCGAGGTCGGGCCGGTCGACATCGTCGGTCCGATCTGTGAGACGGGCGACACTTTTGCCCGTGAACGGCTGATGCCCCCTGTTGCGGATGGGGATCTTGTGGCGTTCCGCTCCGCCGGCGCGTATGGAGCGGTGATGTCCTCGGAGTACAATTCCCGGCCCTTGGTGCCTGAAATTCTCGTAAAAGGCGATCAATTTGCTGTCGTGCGACGTCGACCAACCTTTGACGAGATGATCGCGCGCGATACCATCCCTGAATGGCTCGAGTGATCGAGCGCCGGCAGAGGAACACTCGCCCCATGTCCGACCGCGCCCCGGAAGACCGCCTCGATGCCGCCCGCGCCGCCCTGGCCGGCCGGATCCGCCGCACCCGCTGGGCGATTGCCGCCGAACGTGCCGCCGCGGCCTTTTGGCCGGCGCTGACCGTCGCACTCTTCGCCGCTGCGCTGTTTCTCTCCGGGATCACATCCGCCCTCCCGGCACGGCTGGTGATCGGAATAGGTGCGCTTGCGGTGCTCGGCGTCGCCTACGCGCTGGTTCGGGGGGGGCGCGCATTTCTTTGGCCGAGCGAGGGCGAGGCCGTTGCCCGCCTCGACGCTGCCCTGCCCGGGCGCCCGCTCTCCGCGCTCCGTGATCGCCAGGCGATCGGCTCGGAGGATCCAGACGCCGTTGCCGTTTGGACCCGACATCTCGAGCGGATGGCGGCCCGCGCGGCAGAGGCCCGCGCTGCGCGCCCGGACCTTCGCGTGGCCGCACGCGACCCTTGGGCCCTTCGCCTTTCCGCGCTTGTGGCCGTGATCGCCGCCCTCCTCTTTGCCGGCCAAGCCGATCGCGTCGACTTGACCGAAGCGCTCGCACCAGATCTGGAGCCACAGATCGCTGCAGGCCCGTCCTTCGAGGCCTGGGCCGCGCCGCCGGCTTATACCGGAAAGCCCACGCTCTATTTCAACGACACCGGTACAACCGCGCTAGAGTTGCCGATCGGCACTGAAGTCACAGTGAGAGTATACGGCGACACCGAAACCTTCACGCTTGAGGAGAGTATCTCGGGCGACGCTGCGGCGCTTGCGGCCGCTGCAAAAGGGATTGGCAGCGCAAGCTTTGAAGTGCGCCAGTCCGGGGACCTCGCGATCTCGAACGCCAGCGGAACACTCGGGCGCTGGGAGATCACAGTGATCCCTGACGCACCGCCGACCATCGCGCTCGCGGGTGAGATCGAGCGCGCCGTATCTGGCGCAATGCAACTCTCGTATTCGGGCGCCGACGATTACGGCGTCACTGGCGCCGATTTGACGATCAGCCTCGACATGACAGATGTTGATCGACGCTATGGCCTGGCGCTGGAGCCGGAGCCGCGTCCGGCCATCGAGCTCGACCTCCCGCTGCCTTTGTCGGGCGCGATGACGTCCATTGAGGAAACGTTGATCGAGGATCTGACAACGCACCCATGGGCGGGGTTGCCGGTGCGCGTGAAGCTTCGCGCCCGCGACGCGGCGGGTCAGCTCGGTGAAAGCGATGTCTCCTTGGCCATCCTGCCCGGCCGCCGGTTCTTCGATCCCCTTGCGCAAGCGGTGATCGAGCAGCGGCGCGACCTTCTTTGGAACCGCGACAACGCTCCGCGCATCGACCAGATGCTGCGCACGATCACGCACGCACCCGAAGACATCTGGTCCAACAGCACAGCCTACATGATGACGCGCATGGCGCTGCGCCGGCTCGGCTACGCCATGGAGGGCGGTCTCTCGGATGCGGAGCGCGACGATCTGGCTGAGCTTCTGTGGAATGTCGCTCTCCTGATCGAGGACGGTTCGCTCTCCGACGCGCGGGAGCGGCTCCGCCGCGCGCAAGAGCGCTTACAGGAGGCGCTTCGCAACGGCGCGACTGAGGAAGAGCTCGCTGAGCTGATGCAGGAGCTCCGCCAGGCGATGCAGGAGTACATGCAACAACTCGCGCAAGAAGCCCTCGAGCGCGGCGAGATGGCCCAGAACGACGAGATGGGCCAGAACCAGATGTCCATGACCCAGGACCAGCTGCAAGAGCTCATGGACCGCATCCAGGAACTCGCCGAGCAGGGCCGGACGGAAGAGGCGGAGGCGCTCCTCCAGCAGCTCCAACAACTCATGGAGAACCTGCAGATGCAGCTCTCCCAGGGGCCGGGTCAGCAGGGCGGTGAGGGTCAGCAGATGATGCAGGAGCTGCAGGACACGCTCCGCCAGCAGCAGGGTCTGGCCGATGATAGCTTCCAGCAGCTCCAGCGGGAGTTTCAGCAAGGCCAGCCGGGCCAGCAAGGTCAGCAGCCGGGCCAACAACAACCCGGTCAGGGCCAGGGACAGCAAGGCCAGCAGTTCGGGCAGCAGGGGCAGCAGCCGGGTCAACCGAACGGCCAGATGCCAGGCCAGGGCGAACAGGGGCTAAGCGCGCAACAACTCGCCGACCGGCAGGAGGCACTTCGCCGGATGCTCGACGACCTCCGCGGCCGTCTGCCCGGACCGTCGAGCGAAGAGGGCCAGGCCGCGCGCGACGCGCTCGGCGAGGCCGAGCGCCAGATGGGCGAGGCGCGCGACAACCTCGACGACGGCAACCTCTCTGGCGCGCTCGACCGCCAGGCGGACGCGATCGATGCGCTCCGCGACGGGCTCAGGGGGCTGGGCGAAGAGCTCCAGCAGCAAGCGCAACAGAGCCAGGGACAGACCGGGCAGGACGCCGGTCAGGGCATGGCGGAGGACGATCGCGACCCGCTCGGTCGACCGAACGGCGCCCGCGGTTCGCTCCGCACCGACGAGAACATGCTGCCGGGCCTTGACCAGCTCCGCCGCGCGCAAGAGCTCTTCGACGAAATCCGCCGCCGCGCCTCCGACCGCGAGCGGCCGGAGTTTGAGCTCGACTACCTGCAGCGCTTGCTCGACCGGTTCTGAGGACCGACAAAAAGTCACGGCGACGCGATCGAGCCGCAAACGGCGGTCCCGTCCACACGGGTCAAGTGGCTCAAGGTCGGACCGCCGTGGGACCTGATGACAGGCCCGTCGTCAAGCCCAGTGAAGACTGACATTTTGCCTGGACCGCGGCTCAGGATCGGCGGTCGACGCTTGGTCCAGCGCTTCTTCGGGACCACGGACGCCAAAACCTCGGCTTGCGCTGAGCGCTCCCCTGGACCACGTGCCCA
>JBCCWM010000475.1:0-3456 GCA_039193505.1 Pseudomonadota bacterium
CGAATGAACCGGACACTCAAGGACGCGACCGTCAGGCGCTCCCACTCCGACAGCCACGACCAGCTCCGCAGCCATTTCACTGACTTCCTCGATGCCTACAACTTCGCCCGTCGGCTCAACACGCTGAGCGGCCTCACACCTTACGACGACATCTGCAAAATCTGGACGTCGGAGCCAGACAGCTTCATCGTTGACCAGATCCACCAGATGCCGGGACTGAACATCTAGCGGACCACGTGGGTTTCGAACTCACGCCGCTGTGTGCGCGCGCTATACGCCGGGGAAGGCCCCCTTTTTGAGCAGGCTCGCCGCCCTATAATGCACGTGCAGGTGGTGATTGCTCTCTCTCTCTCAAACGCATGGCATTCGCTCAATCCGCCGGCGATCATCCCCGTGTCCGACCTCTCTCTCATGCCCGCCAACTCAGCAAAGATGCGGTCGAAGATCCCTGCCCGGCGCCACCGGAGGAACCGGCTCTAGACCGTCTTGTGCGGGCCGTAGCGCCGCCACAGCAGACCGTTGCTGATGGCATGAACGGTCCCGCTGACGACCCTGCGGTCGTCTGCGACACGCCCCACGGTTTGTTTGGCAGGGAGGCTGGAGGCGGGAAACCTGGTCGTCGTTTGGTCAGAAGTGGCGGTCCGTCACAGAAACCTCCCAAATTTTGGGAGAGTGCATTGCACTTCACAAGTTTGGGACTTCTGTTTTGTGGGTCCTGAGGGCAGGCAACGGTCGCTCCCAACTGCTGGCGGGATGTCGGGTCACTGGGCGCTTTGGATGAGCTCCACGACCCGCGCGGCATGGCTTCAAGATGTGCGGCGGCCGAGGAGCCAGACGAAAAAGAGGCCGCCGACGAGGCCTGTGACGATGCCGATCGGCATGTCCTCGGGCGCGACGACGGTGCGCGCTGCAATGTCCGCCCAGAGGAGAAAGATCGCTCCGATGAGCGCTGAAGCGGGCAACACCCGAGTGTAGTTACCGCCCACAAGCATGCGGACGATATGGGGCACCATGAGGCCCACAAAGCCGATGATCCCGGAGAACGCCACCATGACGCCGGTGATGAGCGCCCCGACCACGAACACCGCGAGGCGAAACCGTGCGACGGGGATCCCAAGCGTTGCAGCGGTCTCGTCGCCCACGGTCATGGCGTTGAGATGGCTCGCACGGCTCATGAGCCAGGCGCCGGAGGCCAGGAGGATCAGCAGCGGATAGATAAGCTGGCTCCATTGCGCGAGGCCGAGACCACCGAGCATCCAAAAGACGACCGTGTGTGTGGCCCGGGGATCTCCGAGGAAAATCAGTGCATTGGCGGCTGCCATCACGATGAAGGACACCGCGACGCCGGCCAGCACCAGGCGGTCCGCGCTCGTCGCATCCGCAAGACGGGAGACGCCGAGAACAATCGCCGTGGCCATGAGCGCGCCGAGAAAAGCGAGGAGTGGCACGGTCAGGAGCCCGAGAAAGAGGCCTGTGTGCAAAAGAGCGAGGATTGCGCCAAAGGCGCCGCCGGATGAAATCCCCAAAAGATGCGGATCGGCCAACGGGTTGCGCGTGACGGCCTGCAGGCTCGCGCCCACGATGGCGAGACCCGCGCCCACCATCATCGCGAGAAGCGCGCGCGGAAAGCGGATCTCCCACACGATGGCCTCTCGGCCCTGGCTCCATGTGGGTTCAATCAGCTCAGGGGAAACCTTGTTCAAGAGGACCCCCCACACAGTTCCCGTGGGGACCGGTACGGCCCCCACGGAAATGGCGATCGAGAGCGAGACAACCAGCGCGGCTGCGCCACCGAGGGCAAGGGCCAGGTTCGGCCCGAGGCGCAGCGCGCGGGCGGGGGGGGCGGTGGTCTCGCTCACGCGGTCAGTTGGCCCAGAAGGCGTCTGCCAGCGTCTTGACCGCCTGGATGTTGCGCGGCCCCGGTGTCGCTTCGACATATTCGAGGGTCACGAAGCGGTCGTTTTTGACCGCTTCGAGATCCGCAAAGGCCGGGTTAGACATCATAAAGTCGCGCTTCTGCTCAGCCGTTACCTCGCCATAGTTCACAATCACGACAACCTCCGGGTTGCGCTCGACCACCTCTTCCCAGGTGGCGGTGGCCCAGCTCTTCTCGAAGTCGTCCATAATGTTCTGGCCGCCGGCCGCCTCGATCAGTGCGGTCGGCATGGCGTAGCGTCCGGCGGTGAATGGCGTGTCCTCGCCGCTGTCATAGACAAAGACGCGGAGCGCATCGCCTGTCTCGAGGGCCGCCGTAAAGTCCGCGAGCTCCGCCTGGTAGCTCTCGACCAGCGCCTCGGCCTCCGCTTCGACCCCGAAGATGCGGCCGAGGTTCAGGAGATCTGCGTACATGTCGTCGAGGCTCGCCTTCTCCTTCTCCATAATGTGGGTGCAGGATTCGGTCAGTTCGTAGACCTTGATGCCGAACGGGGCGAGCGTTTCGGGCGTGACCTCGCCCCCGACCTTCATGCCGTAATTCCAGCCCGCGAAGAAAAAATCGGCATCGGCGCCGACCAGCACCTCCTTCGACGGGTACTTGGCAGAAAGCTCCGGCAATTCTTCGACGCCGGCCCGCATCTCTTCGTCGAGCGTTTTCCAGCCCGAGATACCGGTGTAGCCCACCATCCGATCCGCAAGACCGAGGACCAGCATCATCTCGGTCAGGTTGACATCATTCGAGATCGCGCGTTCGGGCGGCGCGTCGAAGGTCACCGTGCGGTTGCAGCTCTCGACGGTGGTCTCGGCGGCCGCGAGACCTGCGCTCAACGCGATGGCCATCGAGCAGAGGAATGTGTGCTTCACGGAAGCGTCCTTTCAAGGTGGAAGGTCAGGTGAGTTCGGCCGCTGGGAGCGAGGCGTTCGTGTCGTGCGCTGACCTCGAAGGCGCCGGAGACGGTGTCCTCGGACAGGACTCTCTCGGGCGGCCCAAAGCCGAGCGTGTGCCCCTGCTTGAGAAGGAGGATGTCGTCGCAGACCTCAGCGGCCATGTTGAGGTCGTGAAGCGAGGTGATGATCGTCAGCGGCAGGTCGCGGATCAGCTTGAGCGTCTCAAGCTGGTGTCTGATGTCGAGATGGTTGGTCGGCTCGTCGAGGATCATCAGCCGTGGCTCCTGAGCCAGGGCCCGGGCGACCATCACGCGCTGCCGTTCGCCGCCGGAGAGCGTGCCCAGATGCCGACCCGCAAAGCCCTGCAACTCCAACCGGTCGAGGGCTGCCTCCGTCAGGCGGGCATCTCGCGCACCGCCGCCGCCACCGAACCCACGACGGTGCGGGGTGCGGCCGAGCGCGACAATCTCGCGGACCGAGAGCGCAAAGTCCGTCGGCTGCTCTTGCAGCACGGCGGCAACTCGCAGTGCTGTGGTGCGGGCGGAGAGCGTCCAGATGTCATCGCCATCGACGGACACGGTCCCGGATGTCGGCCGGTGGAACCGGTAGAGCAGCCGCAACAGCGTGGATTTC
>JBCCWM010000476.1:0-3436 GCA_039193505.1 Pseudomonadota bacterium
CAGCCCCGCAACCGCAACACCGTCTCCTCCCGGCCGATGCGGTTCGACATGATCTGCGAGGTGAACGGGATCGAGCACCGCCTGACCGAGCCCAACCATCCTTGGACCAATGGACAGGTGGAGCGAATGAACCGCACGATCAAGGACGCCACGGTCAAGCGCGACCACTACGACAGCCACGACCAACTTCGCAGCCATCTCGCCGACGTCCTCGACGCTTACAACGACGCGCACCGTCTCAAGACGCTCAGCGGTCTCACACCCTACGAGTACCTCTGCAAAATCTGGACTTCAGAGCCGGATCGCTTCATCGTCGCCCCGATCCAACAGACGCCGGGACTGAACATCTAACTATCCCAAGCGAAACAGATGGTATCGGCAAATCGATCAGGTTTTCTTTGGCCATCGGCTTGAGCAGGCGCAAGGCCCTCTTTTCTCAGGATTTTGGTTTCTTGAGCGCGACCCCTTTTGGGACCCAAGGGGGGGTTTGGCCGATGCGGTGCAAGAGAAAGTCCATAAAAAGGCGCACCTTCGCGGACAGCACGTTTGAGTGTGGGTAAAGCAGCCAGAGCAGTGTTGCATCGGCCAATGTCCATTCCGGGAGCACGCGGACCAACGCCCCGGACTGAAGCTCGGCATGCGCGCTCCAGAGTGAATTGGCCGAGATCCCGGCCCCCGCCAAAGTTGCGAGCTTGTGGCTCAGGCCGTCGTCAATGATCAAGCGGCACCGGGCGCTTTCGGGTGCGAAGGTCGCCTCATCGCCCTCATCGGAGATCAGGCGCTGCGGGCGTGGGCTGCCGAAGGCAATGACGCGATGCCGCTCCAAGTCTTGCGGGGTCTCGGGGGCACCGTGCTGGCTCAGGTAGTGTGGTGCCGCGCAGAGAACGCGGGTGTCGCGCGCCAGCGTGCGCCCGCGGAGGCTGCTGTCTGGGAGGGGAGCGTTGCGCAATGCAAGATCGAAGCTGCCCTCGATCAGGCCGAGCTGCCGGTCGGAGAGATGCAGATCCAGCGTGAGATCCGGATGGGCTGCCATGAATTCCGGCAGGATCGGAATGATGTAAAGCTGTGCGAACGTGCTTGGCGCCGTAAACCGCAACACGCCGGACACACTGGCCTTTCTCTGGCCGAGCGCGGTGCGCGCAGCGTCTTCGCCTGCGATGATGTCGCGTGCGTAGGGCAGAAACTCCGCACCCTCGGTCGACAACGCCACCTTCCGCGTGGATCGGTGAAGGAGGTCCGCGCCAAGGCTCTTCTCGAGCTTCGCCATCCAGGCACTAGCCACGGAGGGCGCAAGCCCAAGCTCGCGGCCAGCGGCACTGATGTTGAGCTTCTCGGCGGCCAAAACAAAGAGGCGAAGCGCATCGGTGTCCATATTATATCGAAAAGCCGAATTCTCTTCTCATTTTTACCCCAGTTTATTCGGGTTAGAGCCTCCTTCATATGGCTGTCAATGCGATGACACCAAAGGAGACACGCTGATGACTGCTTACTCCGTACTCGCCGTCACCCCAACCAGCGATGAGTGGATCCCCACCTATCTGCCAGCCGCCAACGCACTCGTCGCAGCCCATGGCGGCAAGTATCTCGCGCGCACAGCCTCGCACGAGCAGATCGAGGGTGCCGAGACTGCCGCCGCGTTGCGGATCGTGATCGAATGGCCATCGAAGGCGGCCGCGATGAACTTCATGAACGACCCTGCGTACAGACCGCATCTCGACGCCCGTACCGCAGGATCGGTGAGTTTTCACTTTCTGATCGAGGGCGAAGACGATCTCGCCTAGTTGAAGTGAGCCTCTCTCGGCGGAACCGAGAAGGGGGGCCGCCCCATTAAGGCGCATGCCCAAACAAAGGAGCGCTCGAATGCTGGACGAGCCGACACTGGCGTTCCCGACGCTGAACCACGCCTACAACTCGGTTTTTAAACCGCATTCGTTGACGATCGGGTTGGTTCTGCCGCTCGACGCCCATAGCCAAAGCCCGACCCCAGATATGCACCGCCATATCGAGCGCGCGGCCCTTGCCGACGATTTGGGCTTTGCGGCGCTCTGGCTGCGTGATGTGCCGTTCAATGTGCCGAGCTTCGGCGATGCGGGTCAGGTGTTCGACCCGTTCGTCTACCTCGGCGTCTTGTCGGCCGTGACCCGCGACATCGCACTCGGCGTGGCAAGCATCGTTCTGCCGCTGCGCCACCCTGCGCATGTGGCCAAGGCCGCGGCATCGGCAGATCAGCTGTCAGGCGGGCGTCTCCTCCTCGGCGTCGCCTCGGGCGACCGACCGGAGGAGTACCCTGCCATGGGCATGACCTTTCACGATCGAGGCGAACGGTTCCGTGAGAGCCTCGCCTACATCCGAGCGATGGCGAACGGGTATCCGACCCATGCGGCCACCTATGGCGATCTGCGAGGGCAGATGGACATGCTTCCGAAGCCGGTCGCGGGGCGCATCCCAGTTCTGATCACGGGTGGGTCACAGCAGAGCCCGGAGTGGATCGCCGCGCATGGCGATGGTTGGATCACCTATCCGCGCGACACCTCCGTCCAGGCCCGCCTCGTGCAGGCCTATCGCGCACGGTCTTCGGCGGTTGGGTCGGTCCGGAAACCGGTGATGCAGTCGCTCTACATCGATCTTCTTGACGAGGCCGATGCCGCCCCCAGCCCCATCCATTTGGGATTTCGGTCGGGCGTCGGCTTTCTCAGGTCCTATCTCAACGCACTGCAAGCGGGCGGGATCAACCATGTCGCGCTCAACCTCCGCTTCACCGGGGGCGGTGTTGAAGACACGATGAAACGGCTCGCCGACGCGCTCCTGCCGGATCTCGCGACCGCAAAGGACCCACCGTGATGGATTGGGCGGTCCTCAACGCCAGGGCTCGCGTCCCTGGCGACACCCAGCGCCGCCGCGGCCGATCTCGAGGCAGCGGCCAGTCCGGTGACCGTGCAGATCGGAGACAGCAGAGGTTTTTAGGGTCGCCAACATACTGTTGTTCAACGGCGCGAGCCGTTCGTGGGGAACCTTGCGATAGATGGTAAAGACTCCTTGGGCAGGATGGGACCGGCCGACCAGGCGGTAGGTGGCGGGCGCGTTCGCTGACCCGGGGGATCGGCAACGCCCGCATACCCCAACGCCAAGCGACATGGACGGGACGCCTTGAAGGCGGAAAAATGGTGGAGTGATCGCACGGTCGCGGTGCGCCATAGAAGGCGGCGGATCCGGATCAGGGGAACAGGCGCGAGCCTGATCTCAGAGCGTTTCCCGATCATCCTGGCTCGCATTCTGCGGCGGAGAAGAGATTGGCGCTTTCGGCTGGCGTGATGAGATCGACGGGGTGGCCGATGGTGGTCCGGAGGCCCTCGACGGTTCGGTCGGCGGCCGTTCGCAGGAGCGCCTCGAGCTTCGAGGACGCCGTCTCGATGGGGTTCAGGTCGGGACTGGACGG
>JBCCWM010000477.1:0-3430 GCA_039193505.1 Pseudomonadota bacterium
AACGTCCCCTCGACCTCGGCACGGGCTTCGATCCCGAGGGCAAGGCGCAGGGCGTGGCCCAATTGCTGTTCCTTCGCATCGAGCCGGTGCAGGATTTCGCCCGTCAGACCCATTGGGCAGGCAGTGCGCGCGAGGCGCACCGCCTCGTGCGCACTGCGGAGTGCGTCCGCCACCAATCCGGCGTCGGGGAAGTCTTCAACCGCGCGCGCGATGGCAGCTCCGGCCGCCTTGAGGGGCGTCGCAATGGGCTCGGCGCCCTCGATCTCCGCGAGATCTTCGAGCCGGCGCGGCAAGCCTGACCAGAGCGCCTGATCCGGCCCGGGCACGTGACTGTGAACCAGATGCAGCGGCCAGTCTTGCCCGGCGCCCTGCACCGTCCACCGCCCCATCCCTTGGGAGCGGTGCATTGCCCTCGACTGCTGCCCGATCCGCGCCCATTCCCACCCTGTCATGGGCTCTCGATCCTGGCCTGGGACCGTGAGGGTCGTCTCGGGCGGCGGCAGGTCGTCGTCATAGGCTTGGCCCGCACCCGACCACGCCGGAAGGTAGAGCTTTTTGACCTGCCACGCGGGGCCGGCGCCCGTCTCTGTCGGGTCCGCCGCCGCTGCCACCGCGTCATGCGCGAGCTCTGTCATCGCGCGGTGATGGCCGTGCTGGCCTGGCACATCGAGAAAGGTCGTGCAGAGGACATCCGGGCGATCACGTCGAATGATCTCGACAAAGCGGCGCACCGTGCGCGCCCGATCCCACCGCGCGAGGGTCTCGGTGCCGCTCTTTGAGAACCCGAAATCGGTGATCGTGTCCTCCGAATGCGTGCTCAGCCAGTAGACCCGCATCCCAAGAACATCGGCGGCACGCTCCATCTCGCGGGTCCGAAGGGCTCCGAGATCGGTCCCTGCTTCGCGCCCGATGTCGTTTTGCCCACCCTCGCCCCGGGTCGAGCACGCGTAGGAGAGGTTGAGGCCGTCGCGAAAGGTCAAAGCCGCCAGAAGGGCCGAGGTCTCGTCATCGGGATGGGCGCCCGTCTGCATGAACCGCACCACCGACGTGAGCGGCCGCAGCGCCCACCAGAGCGTCATCAACCGCGGCTGGGCGCGATCCTCCGAGATCCGCTGTTGGTCGGGGGTCGGCATCGGAGGTCTCCCTGTCTACCCAATCGCTGCGATCTGGGGCGTGAAGGCACGGTTGATGACAAGCGCCGCGCCCCCGAGGGTCGCCGTCAAACGCCCGGACGCCCCAGCGAGGAGCCGTGGCACCGCGCGCGCCGGACGGTGCGACACGGACCGCCCGCCAAGGGGCACCGTCCGGATCAGGTGGTCGATCACCGTGTCAGGCATCGCCCCGCCGAGGATGACCGCCTCTGGATCGAGCAGGTTCTCGACCATCATCACTGCTGCGGCGAGGGGCTCTGCCGCGCGGTCGAGCCAGTCCATCAGCGCCGGTACGCGGTCGGAATAGGCCGCAGCGATGTCCTCGCCGCTTGTCACCTCGACGCCCTCGGCGGCGAGGGCCCGCTGGAGGGAGAGCCGGCTCACCACGGCCTCGAGCGGCACAGCCTCGCCCTCTGCGATCACGGGCACGTGCCCAATCTCGCCGGCGTTGCCGAAGGCACCGACAATCAGGCGCCCGGTCTGCACCATCCCGAGCCCGAGCCCGCTGCCGAAATAGAGAAAGGCGTAGCTCTCAAGGCCCTTCGCGACGCCTGATACCCGCTCGGCCACCGCGGCCGCGTTGGCGTCGTTCTCGACTTCGACCGGCATGCCGAGCGCGTCGGCGAACCAAGCCGCCGGGTCCACGCTGTCCCAGATCGCAAGCTCAGACGCACTTCCGCTGAGGCCGGTGGTCCCAAAGGGACCGGGCATCACGATCCCCGCACCGAGCAGACGCGCCCGCGGCACATGTGCCTCCCCGATGACCTTGGAGCTGATCTCCTGCACGGTTTGGGTCACACAGGCGAGATCCCGCGTGGCGAGCGGGCGGCGGATCGCTGCAATCCGAGCGCCAGAGAGGTCGAGGACGCCGGCAAAGACCGCATCCGGCCGGATCTCCACCCCAAGCGCATAGCCGCCGCACGCGTTGACGCCGTATTGGACAGCCGGCAGACCTCGGACGCCGGCCCGCCGGCCGCGCTCCTCGATCAACCCGTCCTCGAGGAGATCGGCGATGATGTTGGAGACGGCCTGCGTCGACAGACCCGAGATCCGCGCAATCTCGGCCCGCCCGATGCCGCCGGCTTTTCTGATCCGCTCCAGCACAACCTGACGGTTGTGGCCGCGGGCCCGTTCGGCGTTCGCCCCGACGATTTCGACCGCGGATCTCATGCGGACCGATTAACTCAACTTACTTGATAGCTCAAGAACGTTGAGTTAACCTTTGGCGTCATGCGGCCTGCACCGCACCGGACGGCCGACGGATGTCGGTGTGACCAACGGGGAGAATTGAGATGGTTGTCAAAGGACTAAAGGCGCTTGCTGCGACAAGCGCGACCGCCGCCATGCTGGCATCGGCTGCCAATGCCGTCGAGATCGAGTATTGGCAGTACTTTTTCGACGCGCGCGTCCAGGCGATGGAGCAGCTGATCGAAAGTTTCGAGGCGGCGAACCCGGACATCACGGTCAAAATGACCCACTTCCCCTATGCCGACTATCGCACCAAAGTGGCGGCTGCGATACCGGCGGGCGAGGGGCCGGATGTGGTCCAACTCTTCTACGGGTGGCTCAACGACTACAAAGCGGCCGAGCTGATCCAGCCGCTGCCATCGGACGTCTTTCCGGCCGACACCATCGATGCTGAGTTCTTTCCGATGGTGAGCGCAATGCGCGAAGGGGACAGCTACTGGGCGCTGCCGACCGCGGTCCGCTCACTCGCGCTCTTTTACAATGAGCGTCTGTTCGAGGCGGAGGGGATCGACGGTCCGCCCGAGACGCTGGAAGAAATGCTCGAAATCGGTGCGATGCTGACGAAGCGCGACGGCGCTGGCAACCTGACCCAGGCGGGCCTGACAATGGGTATGACCGCGCAGGATCATCACTGGTTCCGCGAGGGCCTGGTGCGTCAGTTCGGCGGAGAGCCTTACCTCAACGACTACACTGCCGTGAACTACAACACGGATGCGGGGCGTGAGGCGCTCTCTTTCTACCTTGGCCTCGGAGGGGATGACGGGATCGGCGCTATCGGCTTCATGGACGAGCCGCAAGCTGCCTTCAAGGCAGGGCGGGCCGGCATGCACATCGACGGCTCCTTCCGGATCGGTTCGCTCAACAACACACGCGGGCTTAAATGGGGCGTTACGGAGCTGCCGGCAACCGCCGATGGCGTGCGCTCGAACTACTCCTCTTACTGGGTGAACGCGATCACCACGAAGGCCGAGGGTGAGAAGTTCGATGCGGCCGTCAAGTTCATGCAATACGTGACCTCGGACGAGGCAATG
>JBCCWM010000478.1:0-3420 GCA_039193505.1 Pseudomonadota bacterium
CCGCCATAGTCGGGATCGCAGTCGAGACCCGTCCAGCCGCCGTCGCGCAGTGTGTCGATGGCGCCGTGGAAGCCCGTCGGGGTCCGGACGACCCCGTTCTCAAGCGTGCAGCCCTCCTGATCGCCCACATGGTTGAGCGGCGCGAGGACATCGCGCGCAATCTTGCCCGCCTCTTCCAGGATCTGGCCGGTGAAGGACCGGTCGAGATCGTCGTAGCCCGGGATGTCCTGTGCCTCGACGCGAAGCGTGTCGTGCAGGACGAAGGCAAAGTCTTTGAGCGGGGGCGTGTAGGTGGGCATGCGGGTCTCCCTAAAGCGGTCTCAGCCGGCGACTTTTTGGCGATCGGTCAGCAAGGCCTCGACGAGGTCAAGCTGTTCACGCAGATCGGCGATCGCAAGCGTCAGCTCGTCGCGCCGCGCCACCATCTCGTCGAGGTGGCGAATGCCGAGCTCGTGCGTTTTCACGAGCTGCGTCATCTGTTGGTCCCCCACTTCGTAGAGCTCAAGAAGCTGACGGATCTCTTCGAGCGAGAAGCCGAAGCGCTTGCCGCGCAGGATCAGCTTCAGCCGCGCGCGGTCGCGCCGGGTGAACAACCGCTTCGAGCCGTCCCGCATCGGGGCCAGCAACTCCCGGCTTTCGTAAAAGCGAAGCGTGCGAGGGGTCACGTCGAACGTGGCGCACATTTCGCCGATGGTCATCAAATCATGGGTCATCGGTTTTCCTCGTTAATGCGGTCCGATACATTACGCTAACGTAAACGTCAATATTGCGGCGCAACAAAGATTAACCATGGCGAGCCTCGGGCCAAAGGCGGCGCGGCTGTTTTCGGGTGGGCCGACTTAAGTCCGCATGCTATCGGCGGGAGCATGGTTGTAGATCCACGGATAGACATCGCGCGAAAGTTTGTCTCGGCCCTCCCGCATGCGCGGGCGCTCGGCATCGTCGTTGAAGAAATCGACGATGGGCAGGCAGTTATGGCAGTGCCTTACGACAAGCGGCTGATCGGTGATCCGGCCACCGGGGTTATGGCCGGCGGCGTGGTGACGGCCCTTCTCGACACTTGCGCCGGAACGGCGGTCATCATGCATCCGACGAAGCCGGGCGTGACCGCCACAATTGATCTCAGGATCGATTACATGCGCCCGGCAGAGCCCGGGCATCCTGTGACCGCACGGGCGACCTGCTACCGAATCACTTCAACCGTGGCGTTCGTTCGCGCAGAAGCCTGGTGTCGGGACCCGGAGACGTTGGTTGCGACCGCGGCCGGCGCGTTCACGGTTGAGGGCAGCTGATGGCGCGGAGCCGTCCCGAGCCGGTCCAAGTGCTCAAAGAGCGGCGCGACCGCGCGCTCCGGGACCTCGCGGACGGCATCCCCTACATTCAGTTCCTGGGGGTCCGCGTGGAGCGCTTCGGCGATGAGTTGACCGCGGTCTTGCCCTATCACGAGAGCCTGATCGGCAATCCGATGCTGCCGGCATTGCACGGAGGCGCAACGGGCGCGTTCCTCGAGGTGGCGGCGGTGCTCGAGCTGTCCTGGACCCTGATCTGGGAGCGGATGGAATCCGGCAGCCCGGATGCGGAGCGGACTGAGGCAGGGCACCACCCGCCCATGCCGAAGACGATCGACTTCACGGTCGACTACCTCCGCTCCGGCCTGCCGCGCGATGCTTACGCCCGCGCGAGGGTCAATCGCTCGGGCCGCCGCTACGCGAGCGTCACTGTCGAGGCTTGGCAGGACAACCGCGCGCGACCCTTTGCCCAGGCAACGGGCCATTTCTTGATGCCGCCAAAGCCCGACACTTGACCGAAATCCGTCGCTGGCATGGTGGCCGAACCGCGTACGCTTGTGCAGGGTGGGGCGCGTGGGATGCTCTGCGGACCGACGCGCGATGTCCGCTGCCGGTGGTCTGCTGATGGACACTCCCTCCGCGGCGCCGATCACGCATCGCAGGGTCCTCCGCGCGGCTTTGCCCATGGTTCTCTCAAGCATGACTGTGCCGCTCCTCGGTGCGGTGGACACGGGCGTTGTCGGCCAGATCGGGAGCGCTGCGCCGATCGGGGCCGTGGCACTCGGCGGCGTCGTTCTGACTGGGATCTACTGGATCTTCGGGTTCTTGCGTTTGGGGACCGCGGGCCTCGCTGCGCAAGCGCACGGTGCGGGCGACGCGGATGAGAGCGCGCTGATCCTGACGCGCGCGCTCTTGATTGCGGCGGCGGGCGGTCTGATCCTCGTCCTGGCGCAATCCCCGCTCATTTGGGCGGTCTTGGCGATGGCCCGCGGGTCTGACGACGTCGAAGCGCTGACAGAGGTTTATCTGGCGCTCCGCATTCTGAGCGCCCCGGCCATGATTGCCACCTTTGCGCTGACAGGCTGGCTGATCGCGGTGGAGCGAACGGGTGCCGTCCTCGCGATGCAACTGATCATAAGCGCGGTGAACGCTGCCCTCAGCATTTGGTTCGTCCAGGGGCTCGGGTGGGGCGTCGCCGGGGTTGCCGCGGCGACGGTCATCGCGGAGGTGACGGGGCTCTTGGTCGGCCTCTGGCTTTGCCGATCGGCCTTTCACGGCTCTGCTGCCTGGCGACGGCCCGCGCGGGTGTTTGAGGCGCGCAAACTCCGCCGGCTCGCCGGCGTGAACGCGGACATCCTGGTGCGGTCGATGTGCATCCAGGCAGTGTTGATCGGGTTTGTCGCGATTGGTGCGACGTTCGGTGACGTCACTGTTGCGGCGAACCAGATCCTCTTCATTTTCCTGACGGTCTCCGTCTCGGCGATGGATGGGTTTGCCTTCACGGCCGAGGCGTTTGTGGGTCAGGCCTTCGGCGCCGGCCAGCCCCGGGCCGTTCGGCGGGCGGCGGTTCTAACCAGCCTATGGGGGGCGGGGGTCTGCGCGGCAATGGCAGGCACGTTCGCAACACTGGGGCCGGTGATCATCGACGTGATGACGACCGCCGAGGATGTGCGGTCCGCCGCCAAGGCGGACATTGTCTGGATGGTGCTCGCCCTCCTCGCCGGGGGGGCCGGGTTGGATGCTCGACGGGATCTTCATTGGCGCGACCCGGACGGCGTCGATGCGCAACGCGATGCTCCTCTCCTGTCTTGGCTGTGCGCTCAGTCTCGGGCCGGCAATCCTCCTGCTTGGGAGCGACGGCCTTTGGGTCGCATTCCTGATCTTATTCGCGCTCCCGGGCGTGAAGCTCGCCCTGCGCTACCCTGCGCCGGACGCCGCAAGCCTCTCCGCTCAGACCCGCCGGCCGGCGGCGTAGACGGAAGCGACGGCCCGGTCATCGCCCATCATGATCGTCGGGAAAATCGCGTCCCAGATGTCCTCGGCGCGGGCCGAGCGGGTGGCAATGGCGGGGGTCGAGGCGAGGTCGAGGACCACGAAATCCGCCTCAAATCCCGGTGCCAGGCGCCCGATC
>JBCCWM010000479.1:0-3417 GCA_039193505.1 Pseudomonadota bacterium
CGTGTAGGTGAACTCCCAAAGATCGAAGCCCGTCGACGAGACGAGGAGGAGGACGGGCGCATAGACGAAGGCCATCGGCGCGACAACTTTGCCGAGGCCGAGCGTGAACGCGCTGATCCCGGTTCGGAACGGGTTCGAGTTGGCGATGGCTGCGGCTGCGTAGGCGGAGGTGCAGACAGGCGGCGTGATCTCCGCCACGACACCGTAGTAGAGCACGAACATATGGCTCGCGATCGGCGGGATGCCGAGCTGCGCGAGGGCCGGTTGCGCCACACTGACCAGCATGATGTAGAGCGCCGTCGTCGGCACCCCCGCCCCCATCAGGATGCACGCGAGCGCGATGAAGACGAGGCTGAAAAAGAGCGTCAGATCCTCGACCGCGAAGAGTTCGAACGTGCCGTAGACAAAAAGCCAGTGGAGATCGCTGCCGAGCGCGGTCGCGGCCTGGGTCACCATGAACCCGATCCGGAACCCGACGCCGGTCGTGTTGATCACTCCGATCACGATGCCCACCGCCGCCGAGGCCGCGCCGACGGCCAGCGCATACTTCACCCCGGTCTCAAAGGTCGCCGCCATCTCGGAGATCGTTGACGGTCGCTGCGGGTTCAGCGTCGCGACCAGCGCGCCGACGATCAGGATGGCGGACATGCCGAGCTCGAACCCGCCGCCCTGGTACTTCCACAGAACAAAGGCGACGAAGGCCGCCGGATAGGCCCAGGTGAGCGGCGTTCGGATCCGCGCCATCCCCGCGACGATCGAGAGCGAGATGCCACAGAACGCCGCCATAAACGGCGTGTAGCCGGAGAAGAGCACGACCAGGAGGCCGATCAGCGGCACGATGTTGGCCCACCCGTCGCGCCAGACGGCGGCGAGGCGGGGCAGCGTGTCGGGCGCCATCCCCTCGAGGCCGAGGCGGCGGGCCATCAGGTGCACCACGGCGAAGACGCCCGTGTAGTGCAGGATCGCGGGGAAGATCGCGGCGATCACGATGGTCGTGTAGGGCACCTCCAGGAACTCCGCCATAATGAAGGCGGCGGCCCCCATGATGGGTGGCGTGATCTGCCCGCCGGCGGAGGCCGCGGCCTCGACCCCTCCCGCAAAGTGCCCGGGGTAGCCGAGGCGCTTCATGTTGGGGATCGTCAGCGCGCCGGTCGAGACGGTGTTGGCCACGGAAGACCCTGAGATCGTCCCAAAGAAGGCCGAGGAGACCACCGAGACTTTGGCCGGCCCGCCGGTGTAGCGCCCGGCCAGGATCGTCGCGTTGTCGATGAAGAGCTGGCCGAGGCCGGTGCGCTGCGCGATCACGCCAAAGAGGACGAAGTGAAAGACGATGGTGGACACGACCCAGAGCGTGACCCCAAAAATCCCCTCCTGCGGGAAGTACATGGAGGAGACGAAGGTTTTGAACCGGATCCCCGGGTGCTGAAGGATGCCCGGGAACATCTGCCCGAAGAGCGCGTAGGCGATGAAAACGCAGATGATCAGCGGCAGGATCCAGCCGAGCGTCCGGCGCGCGATGTCGAGGACGAGCGCGATCAGGATGCAGCCGAAGATGAGGTCAAAGATGTTCGGATTGCCCATCCGGAACGTCTGCTCTTCGACCCCGAGCCAGCCGATCCCCCGCCAGGCGACCCCGAGATAGAGCGACGCTGCAATCCCGAGGACCATGAGAACGATGTCGAAATAGGGCACGCCGCCGAGCCGGTACCGTCCCGTGTTGAGCGCGAAGGCGCCCTCTGTCTTGGCAATCGGATAGAGCGCGTAGATCAGAATGAAGAGGCCGGAGAGGTGCCAGCCCATATGCCAGTAATCCGTCGGCAGACCGAACCCCGCGGTCAGGTAGTGGTAGACGGCGAAAACGAGCGCAACATAGCGGAGAAACTGCTGAAACCTGGGCGTGACGGTGCGAGTCGCCGCGCCCTCGTCATACTTGCGCTCAATGGCGCTCAGCTCTTCGGCGGAGAGGGTGCCCTCTTTGGTCTGGTCGGTCATTTTGGGGCTCCCCCTGCCATGTCAAAGGGTGCGGCGGGCCCACCGGCCCGCCGCGGTCAGCGTCACTCGAGGAGACCCGCTTCCTTGTAGAACTTCTCCGCCCCGGGGTGGAGCGGCACGCCGAGCGCCACCATCCCGTCAAGGGCCGTTGCGGGCGTGATCAGCTTGCCCTTTGGGTGGCCGTTGTCGAGGAGCTTGCGCGTGTTGTCGTTCCAAAGCGCGGCCGTGATCCCGTAGACGAGATCTTCCTCAAGTTCCGAGGACACGACGAGAAGGGCCGAGACCGCCGGCGTCTTCACGTCGTAGTCGACGCCTTCATAAACGCCCGCCGGAATCATCGAGGGGATGTAGGCCGGGATCACCTCGTTGATCTTGGCCATGTCCTCGTCGGTGAAGCTGTGAAGCTCCATCCCCTTCGTGGAGGCGAGTTGCACCATCGCCGCAACCGGCCAGCCCGCGGCGTAGAAATAGGCGTCGAGCTGGCCGTCGGCGAGCCGCTCGGCCGACTGGCTGTTGTTGAGCTCAGCCTCGTCGATGTTGTCGCGGTTCGCGCCCCAGAGATCGAGCATCTGTTCGACCGCAACCTGCGTGCCGGAGCCCGCCTGCGCGATGCCGACTCGCTTGCCGATCAGATCGCCGAGATCCGCGATGCTCTCTCCCTCAGGCAGAACGAGATGCAGATCCTCGGGGTAGAGGTTTGCGATCACCCGCAGGCTGGGCATCGCCTTGCCCTCAAACTTGCCCTGACCAAGATACATGTCGCGGGTCACGTCGGCCGCGGCGAGACCTGCCTCGAGCTCTCCGTTCTGGACTGCGGTGTTGTTGAAGACCGAGGCTGTGGTCGACTGTGCGATCGCGATCAGGCCCGGCACACCGCACTGGCCGCCCTGGTCGCAGGGTCGTGCGCCGGGAGGCGCGGAAATGCCGTTGGCGATCGTGCCGCCGATCGGAAAGTAAGTGCCGCCTGCCGATCCGGTGCCGATCCGGAAGAAAGTGGGGCTCTGCGCCGCCGCGGTTCCGGCCACAGCGACCGCGAGCGCTATGGCCGCGAGCTTGGTGACGAGTGTCATCGTTGTCTCCCTGTTGTTCGTTCGGCCCTCACGGGCCTGCGGTGCATCGTTGGAGGGCGCGCGGGCGTTGTAAACACTCATTCACGCCGGCCACCGCCAGAAGGGCGGGCTCGGCCTCGATCTGGTCAATCAGGGGCCATTGAGTCTTGGGTTGATCGCCAGGACGCTCGACGACGGGCGGGCCGCCCTCGCCGCGCTACCAATGGTGTGTCGACTGCCCCCCACGGCCAGAGCGGCGTCGTGGTCCAAGGCACAGAGCTCGCCTTTCGCCTCTGAACGACGCTTCAACTCAGAGCCGCACCCATCGCCGTCGCAGGCCTGGCGATCCGGGGCGACCTCCTCCGCATTCAACCGC
>JBCCWM010000480.1:0-3400 GCA_039193505.1 Pseudomonadota bacterium
GAGGATCGCGATCACTGGTCGCGCTTCATGGAAAGCGACCTCGTGGCGGGCTGGCTCGAGCAGATCGAGGCGGAGGCCGGGATCACCGTCATCGGCGACCAGACCAAGATGGTGCGCGGACCCTACCGCGTCATGGTCACAGCCAAGCCGGTCGGCGGGCTTGAGGACATCAGCGGGCTGAAGCTTCGGATGCACCCCAACGAGCTTGCAGCGGAGGCCTGGCGCCACCTCGGCGCGGAAGTGCGCACCCTGGCCTGGACCGATGTCTACGAATCCATCGGCCGCGGCATTGTGGAGGCCGTCAACAGCCCCATCGCGCTGGTCGAATCGATGCGGTTTCAAGAGGTTGCACCACATATCGTGCGCCACAACGAGTATCCGCAGGGCATCGCCTTCATGGCGAACGCAGAGGCCTGGAACGGTCTCGAGGAGGGGACGCGCGCGCAGATCATCGAGGCCTACAACGCCGTCGCGGCGGAGTTCGCTCCGATGACAGCCGCCATCGCCGACGACGCCATCGCCAGAATGACCGAGAACGGCGTGACCTATGACGAGATCGACACCGGGCCGATCGTCTCGAAGATGGCGGAGTTCTACGCCGAGAAAGACGCCGCAGGCGACCTGCCCGACGGCTTCATCGCAACGGTCAGGGCCACCCAGGCAACCCAGTGAGGCTTGTCGCGACCGTTGAGAGAGCGCTGGCATTGGCGGAGAGGGCCTTCCTGGCCATCGCCAATGCCCTCCTCTTCACGATGCTGGCGGTCAATTTTTGCAACATCGTGTCGCGCCTGGTGTTGGACAAGGGGATCATCTGGGCCTTTCCGCTGACCAGCGTCCTGTTCGTCTGGGTGATCTTCTTTTCGTTCTACGTGATCTATCGCCGTGGCCAGGACGTTGCGATCGACGTCCTGACGCGGCGGATGCCGGACAAGCTGCGCGCGGCCACGGAGGCCTTCGTCGCTCTGGTCGTGCTGGCGCTGATGGGGCTCATTCTGGCCCAGGCGCCGGTGCTTCTGCCCAAGCAGGTCGGCACCATCGATCTGATCGGCATCCAACGCTATTGGCTCGCGGTCCCGTTCTTCCTGTCCTGCTTCTTGATCGCGGTGGAGTTCGTTCTGCGGCTGCGCAGCGCCATATTTGCGTTCCGCGGCATCCCCGATGAGCGGACGGCGCCCACGTGACGGCCGTCGCGCTCTTTGGCTTGTTTCTGGGTCTGATCGCGCTCCGGACCCCGGTGATCATGGCCATCGGTGTCGCGGTCGTGGGGGCACTGGCGCTCGCCGGGTTCGGCGGCATGCTCTGGATCGTCCCGATGAAGGCGCTCGAGGCGGCCTCGAACGCCTCGCTCCTGGCCATCCCGTTCTTCGTTCTGGCCGGCAACCTGATGAACGCCATCGGCGTGACAGAGCGGATCTTCAACCTTGCGAATGCGCTTGTGGGGCATTTCCGCGCCGGGCTGGCCCAAGTGAACGTGCTCGCGTCGGTGATGCTGGCCGGCGGCACGGGCGCCGCGACGGCCGACATCGCCGGTCTCGGGGCCGTCGAGATCCGCGCCATGCGCGAGAAGGGGTATACCGCGTCTTTCGCCTCCGCCATCACGCTGGTCTCGGCCATCGTCGCCCCCTTCATTCCGCCGTCCATCCCGCTAGTGGTCTACGCGTTCCTCGCCAACGTCTCGGTCGCGCGGATGTTTCTGGCGGGGATCGGCCCGGGCTTGCTCGTCGCGCTGAGCCTGATGCTCTTCAACCGCTTCCTGGCGACGCGGTCGGACTTCCCCACGCAAGAGCCCGCATCGCTGAAAGAGATCTGGAGCCACACGCTGGCCGGCGCCGCGGCACTGGTGGCGCCCGCCATCATCATGGGCGGGATCCTGAGCGGGATCGCCACCGCCTCCGAGGCCGGAGTGCTGGCCTGCGCCTATGTCATTTTCCTCGGCGCGGTGCTGCGGACGCTCACTTTCGAGGCGCTCGTGAAGGCGCTGACCGAGACCGTGCTGATCACGTCGATGATCATGCTGATCATAGGCTTTGCGGCCAGCATGGGCTGGCTGATGGCCATCGAGCAGATCCCCCAGGACATGGCCCGCGCGATCCCGGAGATGATCGACGCCCGTCTTCTGTTCCTCCTTGCCGTGATGATCTCGGTCCTGCTCCTCGGCTGCTTTATCGATGGGGTGACCATCAAGCTTCTGCTGGTCCCGATCTTGCTGCCCCTGGTCGACGCCTACGCCATCGACCGGGTGCATTTCGGCATCGTCTTGCAAATGTCGCTGATCCTCGGGCTCGCGACACCGCCCCTCGGGCTCGGGTTGTTCATTGTGGCAAGGCTCTCCGGCGCGCCGTTCGAGAACATTGTGCGCGCGGTTCTCCCGTACTTCATCCCGCTTTTGATCGTACTCGCAATCCTCGCCGTGGTGCCCGGCGTCTCGCTTTGGTTGCCCAACGCGTTGCTCGGCCCCGGATAGACGCTCAAAGGACCCCGATCTGCGCCGCGCCTCCGAATGCATGACCCAACCACGATAAGAGCCATCGCGACCTGCGGTGGAGCCATCGGTTCACCTGCAGACTGCCCCGCTCGGCCCACCGGCGGGCGTTTGCGGGAGAGGACGACCCGCCACGCAGAGACCTATATGCGTTTTCCGCTGAGGATCATGGTCCCAGCCGAGCACCAAGACGCACTGCAGAAGTCCGGCCTAGATCCGCTGAACGACGATCTCGCCCGGCATCTTGGTCGAGCAGATGAGTGTCGCGGCCAAAACACTGCCTGCGAGCAAGGGCTCCGGGCCTCTACGGTGCGGTCGTGGAGTTCACCGCGACGATCGAATCTGATCGCGCATTCCAGGACATCGTCAGCCTCACCCTTGTTCAGCCCTAGCCGGGCGCGTCGCCCTAGCGGATTGACCGATACGGCCTTGTCCAGTTTGGGAGTCCTTGGTGTGTCAATCTGTGCGGGTCTGCGCCAGGCGCGGCGGAGTGTCCGACACAGTCTCTTCCCACCGGTCGCCGGCGGCTCGAGGTCGTCGTCGCCGGTTGCAAGAGCGCCCGGAAGCCTGTCCGGCGGGCGCGGATCGGTCCGCTGACCGATGACGGGCTGGGAAGAGCCGCCATCCTGCGCGAGGCCGGGGGCTCGAAGACCTGCGTCCGGCGCTGGCAGGACAGGGTCGTGACCGAGGGCGTCGACGGGCGGCTGCGCGACGGGAGCCCCCCGGCACGGCACTCGTGTGCGGACCGGGCCGCGGAGATCGTCCGGCCGACCGAGGCGCCGCCGCACGAGGCGACGCCCTGGACCGCGCGCGCCATGGCGAAGACAACCGGACGCGCCGTCTCGACGGTGCAGAAGATCTGGAACGCGCACGGCCTCGCGCCTCGTCGCCGGCGCAGCGTCGAGCTCTCCAGCGACC
>JBCCWM010000481.1:0-3395 GCA_039193505.1 Pseudomonadota bacterium
ACTGATCTTCAAGCGCCTCGAAGTGACGCTCGAGGCCTGCCGGTACCGCGAGGGCGGCAGTGGAACGGACGCGTTTGCGTTCCTCCGTATTCGCGATCGCCGCGAAGCGGAGCCGCGCTTCGAGGGGTGGATGATGTCCTCGAGCCCCGCTCTCTCCGCGCTTGACCACCCGCGCTACGACGTCTGGGTGATTGCCTGCAGAACCTGATCGGGTTTCGCATCCGGGCGGAGCGCCCAGTAATTCGCCGGCGTCGGCAGCGCGCGCGCAAGGCGGGCGTGGTAGTTTGCGCGGCTGATCTCAAGCGCCCCGAGGCTCATCAGATGATCGGTGACGAATTGCGTGTCGAGAAGCTGAAATCCGCCGGTCCGGAGCCGCGCAACGAGATAGACCAGCGCAATCTTTGAGGCATCGCGTTGGAGCGAGAACATGCTCTCGCCGAAAAAGGCGGAGCCGATGGCAACACCGTAGAGCCCGCCCGCCAGCCGTCCGTTCATGTAGACCTCGACCGAATGGCCGAAGCCCGTCCGGAACAGCTCATCATAGAGCTTGAGGATCCGCTCATTGATCCAGGTCTCCGGCCGATTGGCGCAGGCGGAGACCGTCATTGCGAACGCGCTGTCCCAGCGCACCTCGTAGGCCCCTTGGCGGATCGTCTTCCGGAGGGAGCGCGACATGTGCAGCCCGTCGAGCGGCAAAATGCCCCGTGTTTTCGGATCGATCCAGAAGATCTCGTCCGTGTCCGCGCGCTCCGCCATTGGGAACACGCCCGCCGCATAAGCCTGCAGAAGGAGGTCTGCGGTGACTTCTGGTTGGCCCTCGTCCCGCATCCGCCTCTATCCTCTCTCGAGCCAGCGTTCGAGCCAGTGGATCGTGTAGTCGCCCCGCTGGATGTCAGGTTGATCCAGGAGGTCCGAGAAAAGCGGCGCAGTTGTATCAACCCCGTCCACGATCAACTCCCCCAGAGCCCGACCCAACCGCGAGAGGGCCGCCGGCCGGTCGTCCCCGTGGACGACGAGTTTGCCAATGAGACTGTCATAGTATGGAGGTATCACGTACCCCGTATATATCGCGCTGTCCATTCTGACCCCCAGCCCTCCAGGAGCGTGATACGCGGTGATACGGCCAGGAGAGGGGCGGAATTCAGGCAGGCGTTCGGCATTTATGCGCACTTCTATGGCATGACCCCTTGGGATCAGGGCCGTCTGGTCGAAGCTGAGCGGGTGTCCGGCGGCAACGCGAATCTGCTCCCGCACCAAATCGACGCCGTAGACGGCCTCCGTCACCGGGTGTTCGACCTGGAGGCGCGTGTTCATTTCGATGAAGTAGAACGCGCCGTCTTCGTAAAGAAACTCGATGGTGCCGGCGCCGATGTAGTTGATCGCGGCGACGGCTTCCGCGCAGGTGCGTCCGATCTCAGCCCGGAGCGCTGCATCGAGGACGGGTGAGGGCGCCTCCTCAAAGACCTTCTGGTGGCGGCGCTGAAGCGAGCAATCCCGCTCACCCAAGTGAACGGCGCCGCCTTTGCCATCGCCAAACACCTGAATCTCGATATGGCGCGGGCGCTCGAGGTACTTTTCGATATAGACCTCATCATTGCCGAAGGCCGCCATTGCCTCCGTCCGCGCGCCGGAGAGCGCCCCCTCGAGCTCGTCTTCGGTGCGCGCAAGCTTCATGCCGCGCCCGCCGCCGCCAGCCGTGGCTTTGACCAGAACGGGGAAGCCCATCTCCTCCGCCACGGCGCGGGCCTCGTCGAGGGTCGCCACGCCGCCATCCGACCCCGGGACGCAGGGGACACCCAGCCGGCGCATGGTCTCCTTAGCCGTGATCTTGTCGCCCATCATTTGGATGTGCTCCGAGCGCGGACCGATGAACGTGATCTGGTGATCTTCTAGCGCTTGGACGAAAGCCGCGTTCTCGGAGAGGAAGCCATACCCGGGATGGATCGCCTCGGCCCCCGTGACCTCGCAGGCTGAAATTACGCTCGCGATGTTGAGGTAGGATTGAGCGGAGGCGGGAGGTCCGATGCAAACACTTTCATCCGCCAGGCGCACATGCATCGCGTCGGCATCGGCGGTGGAGTGTACGGCGACCGAGGGGATGCCGAGCTCGCGGCAGGCGCGAATCACGCGGAGGGCAATCTCGCCGCGATTGGCGATCAGGATCTTCGAGAACACCGGAGGCTAGCTCACCACAAAAAGAGGCGCACCGAATTCAACCGGCGCGCCATCTTCGACGAGGATCCGCTTGACCACGCCGGCGCGAGGGGCAGGGATGTGGTTCATCGTTTTCATCGCCTCGATGATGAGCAGGGTTTGGCCCTCGCTCACGCTGTCGCCCACCTGAACGAACGGGGATGCCCCGGGCTCTGGCTGCAGATAAGCGGTGCCAACCATCGGGCTGGTGACGGCACCCGGGTCGAGGGCAGGATCGCTGACAACCTCTGGGACAGGATCGTGCGCCACTTGGGCGGGAGGCGCTGAGAGGATGGGGACGGGCGCGGGTGCCGCTGCAATCTGGCGTGCGACCCGAACGTCGAGGGCGATGTCCTCGCCATATTCGCGTCGCACTTCAATCTCAGTCAGATCATTGGCTCTCAGCATCTGCGCGAGCGCCTCGATGAAAGCCACATCGCTCGCGTCGTTGCGTTCACTCATTCCGGTGGTCGCTCCTCCTCGCCGCCGCTTGGGCTGCGGCACCGCCTATATACGCGCTCCCCCGGAAAGTGAAAAGCGGTGCCCAGCGGTGAACGGTTTCTCAGGGATCCGTCTTCGCCGCGGCAACGATGGCCTCAAGTTCGGCGCGGGGCAGGGCACCGCGGACCATGCGGTGTCCGATGATGAATGTCGGCGTGCCGGTGAGGCCGATCGCATTGGCAAGCGCGCGTGTCTCGTTCAGCCGGCCCCGGATCTCAGGCGAGCGCGCCATCTCGATCGTCGCGTCGACATCGGCCACCTCGGCCACGTAGTCGAGGATGACGGGCTCGCTCAACTGACCGTCATGGTCGAGCAGAGCATCGTTGAGCGCGGCATATGCCTCAGGTCCCTCAAGCTCCAACACGGCCATCGCAAGCCGCGCCGCGACAACGGAAACCGAACCGAGGAGCGGCAGCTCCTTCACGACATAGCGAAGCTCCCTATCGGCGGCGATGATTGCGGTGATGTCGGGATGGGCGCGTTTGCAGAAGCTGCACTGGTAGTCGATGAACTCGACCACTGTCAGCTCACCGTCCGGATTGCCACCCACATAGGAATAGCCGTCATGCGTAAGCGCCTCGGCATTGGCAACGATGTTGGCCTGGTCCTCCGCCAATTGCCGGGCCGCGTCCCGCTCCTCGAGAACGGTGATTGCTTCGCGCAGCACTTCGGGGTTCTCGAGAAGATAAGCGCGGATTTCC
>JBCCWM010000482.1:0-3386 GCA_039193505.1 Pseudomonadota bacterium
ACTCCCTTCGATCCCGGGAACTACTATGTGGTTGGCGGCAACTCCAAGCTCTATGGCGCGGTGCTGTTTCGCTACCGCGCCGAGGATTTCGGGGTGCTCCAGCACATCGGCGGCACGTCGCCCGCCTGGCCGATCCCCTACGAGGCGTTCGAGCCCTGGTATCAAGCCGCCGAGACGCTCTACGAGGTTCGCGGCGCGGGCGGCGAGGACCAGAGCGAACCGCCGCATTCCGGCGCCTACGCCCACGCGCCGGTGCCGCATGAGCCAGCCATCGCGGCGGCGGCGGACCGGCTCCGCGCGGCGGGCCTGACGCCCGCACACCTGCCGCTGGGCGTCGATATCGACGCCTGGCTGGCGGGTGGAGAGACGGGCTGGGATGCGCATCCAAACACCGGGGACGGCAAGAAAGATGCCGAGAGCGTTGGGTTGAAGGCGGCACTTCGCCACAACAGCGTTCGGCTCGAGACCGGGGCCGAGGTGACGGCGCTGATCGCGGAGCCGGACGGGCGGATCTCCGCGGTTGAGTATCGCCAGGACGGGCGCGCGCACCGGATTGCCGCGGGGACGGTGATCCTGGCGGCGGGGGCGGTCAACTCGGCCGTCCTCCTCCTCCGTTCGGCCACGGAGGCGTTTCCCCGGGGGCTCGCCAATCGCTCAGATCAGGTCGGGCGGAACTTCATGAACCACAACACTCATGCGATGATGGCGCTCCACCCGCTGCGGCTGAACCCGAGCGTTTACCAGAAGACGCTCTATTTCAACGACTTCTACCTCTCCGGTGGCCCGGAGGGTGAGCCGCTCGGCAACATCCAGCTCCTCGGCAAGATCACCGCGCCGATCCTGGCGAGCCAGGTGCGTCTGGCCAGGCCGCTGACCCGCTGGATCGCCGCCCGCTCGATCGACTGGTACTTGATGAGCGAGGATCTGCCCGACCCCGAGAGCCGCGTGACAGTGAAGGGGGAGCGGATCGTCCTCGATTGGCGGCAGTCGAATTGGGAGGCGCATCTCCTTCTCGTCAAACGATTTCGCGCGATCCTCCGCCGTGCCGGGTGGCCCATCGTCCTGTCGCGTGCGTTCGACCGCACTGTGCCCTCGCACCAATGCGGCACGGCGCGGTTCGGGCATGATCCGAGCACAAGCGTCCTCGACATCTGGTGTCGCGCTCATGACCACCCGAACCTCTTTGTGGTCGATGCGAGCTTCCTGCCGAACTCCGCCGCGGTGAACCCGGCGCTGACCGTGGCGGCCCAGGCCCTGCGGGTCGCCGATCACATCGCCACACAGGACCTCGCGGCGTGAGCGGTGTCGCGCTTGTCACCGGCGGTCAGCGGGGCATCGGGCTCGGCATTGCCCAGGCGCTGGCCGGTGCCGGGTTTCAGGTGGCGATCACAGCCGAAAGACCGCCAGAGGAGCCCGAGGTCGCGGCAGCGCTCGCGGCGGTCAAGGGCATGGCGTATTGGCAGCATGACATGAGGGACGTCGGCGCGGTCTCCGCGCTCCTCGACGCGGTCGAGGCGGAGCTTGGGCCTGTGACGACGCTGGTCTCCAATGCCGGCATCCCGGCGGTGGTCCGGGGCGATATGCTGGGGCTGACCCCGGAGGCCTACGACCGGGTGATGGAGGTCAACCTCAAGGGCGGGTTCTTCCTCGCGCAGGAGGTCGCGCGTCGGATGCTGGGACGGGACGGGCCCTATCGCTCGATCCTCTTCGTGACGTCGGTGAGTGCCGAGATGGTCTCGGTCGAGCGGGCCGAGTACTGCGTCTCGAAGGCGGGCGCCAGCATGATGGCACGGCTCTTTGCGGCGCGTCTCGCGGAGGAGGGCATCGGCGTCTTCGAGCTCCGCCCCGGGATCATCGCGACCGATATGACCGCGGGCGTCCGCGTTCGCTACGACGCCCTCATCGCCGACGGGTTGGTGCCCGCGCGGCGGTGGGGCACGCCGGAGGACATCGGCGCCGCCGTCCTGCCGCTCGCGCTCGGCCAGATGGCCTATGCCACCGGCGCCGTCCTGCCGATCGATGGCGGGCTCAGCATTCAGAGGCTCTGAGGGGGAGAGATGGAGGGCTACGATTTCGTCATCGTGGGCGGCGGCTCGGCGGGCTGCGTTCTTGCCGCGCGGCTGTCAGAGGATCCGTCGGTCCGGGTCTGCCTCCTCGAGGCCGGGGGCGGCGATCGTCATCCATTCTACCACCTGCCGGCGGGCTTTGCGAAAATGACCAAGGGGATCGGGTCCTGGGGCTGGCAGACAGTGCCCCAGCGGCATATGGCCGGCCGCGTCTTCAACTACACCCAAGCCAAGGTCATCGGTGGAGGGTCTGCGATCAACGCCCAGATCTACACCCGCGGCAATCCGCAGGATTACGACGAGTGGCGCCAAGCCGGCTGCGAGGGGTGGTCCTACGAGGACGTGCTGCCTTACTTCCGCAAGGCCGAGGACAACGACACCTACTCCAATCGCTATCATGGACGCGGTGGCCCCCTCGGTGTGTCGCAGCCCTCGGCCCCGCTGCCGATCTGCGAGGCCTATTTCGAGGCAGCCGCCCAGCTCGGCATCCCGAAGAACGAGGACGTGAACGGTGAGCGGCAGGACGGTGTGGCCTTCTATCAGCTCACCCAGCGCGCCGCGCGCCGGTCTTCGGCTGCGATGGCGTATCTCGCGCCCAATCTCGGGCGGGCGAACCTGACCCGCCGGCTGAATGCGCAGGCCCGCCGGATTGTGGTGGAGGCGGGCAGGGCGGTCGCGGTCGAGCTGATGGACGGCACCCGGATCCGGACCGAGGCCGAGGTGATCCTTGCGGGGGGTGCGATCGGCACGCCGCGGCTCCTTCAGCTCTCCGGCATCGGGCCGGCGGAGGGGTTGAAGGATCTCGGCATCGACGTGGTCCTGGACCAACCGGAGGTTGGCGCGAACCTCCAGGATCACCTGGACCTTTATTGCATCTGCGAGGTCTCCGGGCCCCACACCTACGACCGGTTCGCAAAGCCTCATCTCTCGATGCTCGCCGGGCTTCGCTATCTGCTGACGCGGGGCGGACCGGTGGCCTCCAGCCTCTTTGAGACGGGGGGGTTCTGGTATGCCGACCCGGATGCGCGCTCTCCCGACATCCAGTTCCACCTCGGGCTCGGGACCGGGATCGAGAAGGGTGTCGTCGCAATGCCCGAGGGCGGCGTCACGCTCAACTCCTGCTATCTCCGCCCGCGCTCCCGGGGGACCGTGCGACTGTCGAGCGCCGACCCCACCGCGCCGCCGCTCATTGACCCGAACTATCTCGAGGATCCACGCGATCGGGAAATGTCGATCCGTGGGCTGAAACTCACGCAGGAGATCCTCGCGCAGGCGCCCCTCAAGCCCTTCATCAAGGCAGAGCGCTTGCCGGGCCCGGAT
>JBCCWM010000483.1:0-3375 GCA_039193505.1 Pseudomonadota bacterium
GAAGACGCCGACTGGACGTCGCTCGGAACGCTCCCGTCCACGGGCCCTTCCCCGGAGCAGGGGCTCAGCGTCTCGCGGAGGGCCGCTCGTTTTCGGACCACCGCGGCTGCCTCGCCGCTACGCGCCCTCGAACCTTAAACCGCCGTTGTCACGCGCAGAAACCGGTTCCGCCCAGGTTCCGCCGAGGGCACGCTTCGGCCCCGTTGCCGAGTACTTTGGCCAAGTCTAGACCGCTCAGGCGCTGCTGAGCCAACTTGGTCGCCGCATCACGCGCCACGGCCGTCTTCGCTGTCGACGATCGTCTGACGGGAGGTTCCGCCGTCCCGAGAATTGCGCGGAGAGACGGTTGAGTGGACAGCTTGGCATTTTTGGCAAACACACCGGCGCGCACATACAACCTGAGCGCCATCTCGGCCGCACATTCTTCTCGGCGCACCCGTACTTCGGATGTGAGCCTTGGGGTTGGGGCGACAAGGCAGTACACGCTTTCCCCGAGGGCGGCTTGGCAAACGCAAGCGTGCTATTGGGATGCATAGCGGGCCATGGCGCAGGCTCTTCGACGCCGGACCTTCGTATTGGCTCGTTGCCCGCCCTGTCCGTTGGAGCTTTGCCCCCCTCCGAAAGTGCCTCCAACCTGTGCACAACGTCCGGCTCAGCCTTGAGAATTTGCTCCGATGCGTCCACTGCTGTTGGGGTGTTCTCGACGCAGTCACGTTCAATGTCGCTCTCAAGTGCTCCGCCATCTTCAGTCGGGCATGGTGGTGGGTCGAGGGTCCGGTAGGGGATCGCGCCCACCGTAGAGCGGCAACGCCTCGCGGCGCATGACGCGGGCACCGCTGGTGTCGAGCGCTCGGCAGTGCGCAGCGATCTCCTCGAGCGTCGCGAACCAGACCTCGCCGGTCGCGGCCATCTCGTCGATCATCCGCTCGATCCGCTGCCAGCGCGAGAGCCGCCCCGAGACGAAGGGATGCCAGACGCCGATCCAAAGGCCGCCCCCCGCGCGCCTCATCGCCTCGAACTCGGCCATGAAGACCTCCATCGCGCGGTCGGGCGCCATCACTTGGAACATGTAGTCGAGGTCGATGGAGTGCACGTAGGGCGGCCAGTCATCTGTGGCCCAACTGACGGGGAGCTCGACGAGCTCCCCCTCGGGCGGCGCAAGCACGTAGGGAACGTCATCGCCCATCAGGGAGCTGTCATAGAGAAACCCCTCTGCGGCGAGGAAGCCCGGCGTCTCCTCCGACATATTGTAGAGCGGGGACCGGTTGCCGCGGGGACGCTGGCCGGTGAACCGCTCGATCACCTCGATGGAGCGCTGCATCCAGTAGCGCTCCTCCTCCGGCGGCAATGCGTTCGGCGCCTCATGGATGTAGCCGTGAAAGCCGATCTCGTGACCATCCGCCAGGATGGCCTCGACCGTCTTGGGATGTTGCTCGATGCACCAGGCCGGAATGAAGAAGGTCTGGCGGAGACCGCGCCGTCTGTAGCCCTCCAAGATCCGGGGGAGTGCGATCTCGGGGCCGTAGCGGAGCATCGAGACTGTGGAGAGGTGGGCGCGCCCTCGGGGGCCCTTCTCGATGTGGATCAGGCTGTCGGCATCCATGTCGAAGGTAATGGCGACGGCGACTTTGGCGCCATTGGGCCAGGGGACGGGATTTTGGATCATCGGCACCTCAGAGCATCACCGCTCCGCCTGAAGGACAGAGCGTTTGACCGGTCATGAAACTCGCGCCCGGCGAGGCGAGAAAGAGGATCGCCGCCCCGATCTCGTCCGGCGTGCCGATCCGGCCGAGCGGGTTCTCGGTCTCTTTGGCCAGCCACTCGGGCGACATGGTGTCGGCCGACAGCATCGGCGTGTCCGTCGGCCCGGGCGCGACGGCGTTCACCAGGATGTCGGGCGCTGCCTCCCGCGCGAGCGCACGCGTCAGCCCGATCACACCCGCCTTCGAGGCGACATAGGCCGCAAACTCCGCCCGGCCGAGATGCGCAAGCTCAGAGGCGATCAGGATCAGCCGCCCCGACCGCCCCGCCATTGCGCGCAGCGCGCCCTGCGCAATCAAAAACGAACCGCGGAGGTTGACGGCGATCTGGTGATCGAACTCCTCCACGGTCATCTCGAGGATCGGACGCTCGATCAGAATGCCGGCCGCATTGACGACGATGTCGAGCGCACCCGCCGTCTCGAAAAGAGCGTCGACCGAGGCCGCCTGGCTGACATCGACCGGGTGGCCCGTCGCCCCAAGACCCTCCATGGCCGCCGAAAGGTCCGCACGGTCCGCAAGGATCACCTCCGCGCCGGCCTCCTGGAACGCACGCGCCGCCGCATAGCCGATCCCACGCGCTGCACCTGTGACGAGGGCGCGCTTGCCCGCAAGGCTCATTGCATGAGCTCCCCACGGTCGACTGTGAACGCCTGGACGGTGATGTTGCGTGCGGCATGGGAGGCAAGAAAGAGGTAGATGTCGGCCATGTCCGCGGGCTCCATCAATCCGGGGAGGGCCTGGGCATCGACGATCTCTGCGAGGAGCCCCTCCTCGGACCGGCCGGAGCGGGCGGCCATCGCGCTGAGGGAGCGCATGGAGGCCTCCGTCCGAACCCAACCCGGACAGACTGCATTGACCGAGATGAGCCGCGGGGCCAGCTCCTGCGCCAAGCTCCGCGTCAGCCCGATGACAGCATGTTTCGAGGCGCAATAGGCAGAGAACTCCGCCACCGCTGTCTTGCCCCACATCGACGCCGTGTTCACGATCCGCCCGCCCTCTCGGATCTTCGGCAGCAGCGCGCGGGTGACGGCGAACGTCCCGATCACGTTGATCTCCACGATCCGGCGAAACCGGGCGTCGACCTCCGGGTCGGGATCCTCGATCGGCGTGATCAGCTCGAGACCCGCGTTGTTGATCAGGACGTCAAGGGCAGGTGCCTGGGCTGCGAGGCGGGCGACGTCCTCCGGCAGGGCGATGTCGGCCTTGATCCCATGGAGGGGGCGCCCGAACTCCCGGCTCCAGGTGGCCGCAACCTCCGCCACATCCGGTTCGAGACCGACCAGCGTCACCTCCGCACCCGCGGCCGCGACGGCGCGCGCGACGCCTGCGCCGAGGCCCTTGTTGCCGCCGGTGATCAGGACGGTCTGGCCGCCGAAATCAACCACGCGCCGCCTCCATCGGTTCCCGCAGATCCGCGAGGATCTGGCGGCGAAGCGCCAGGAACGGGGCGGCGTCGCGCGTCTCCACGGATCGGGCGCGGCCGAGCGCCGCTGTCACATCGACATCGCGCACCACCCGGGCCGGACGCGCCGAGAAGACGATCAGCCGGTCCGCCAGCAGGAGCGCCTCCTCCACGTCGTGGGTCACAAAGATCGTCGTCTTCTCCTCCCGC
>JBCCWM010000484.1:0-3374 GCA_039193505.1 Pseudomonadota bacterium
AGGGCAAACGGCCCGGTAAGGCAGCCGTTTCATGCGCCAGACAAGAGGGACAGGTGGACGAGCCTCGTTCGGTTGCGCGCCGCCATCGGCCGGTGCCCGCGTGAGAAACGTCGTTTGCGCGACTGCAATTGTCGGGGGGCGCGCGGTTTTTTAAGCATCCAGGCAGTAAAGAGATGTGGCCGGCAGGTTTGAGGGTGACATGGTTCCGGTTGGAATAGATTTGGGCACAACGAACTCGTTGATCGCTGTGCTCGAAGACGGCGTGCCGCGGCTGATCAAAAACAACACTGGCTCGGTGCTGACGCCCTCCGTCGTCAGTCTGATCGACGGGGTTGTGGATGTGGGCGCTGCAGCGCATGCGCGCCTGATCACCCATCCGGAGAACGCGGTTGCGGTCTTCAAGCGCGCTATGGGCACCGAGAGGGCCTTCTCTCTCGGCGGCCGGACGATGCGGGCGGAGGAGCTGTCGGCCCTGGTCCTCAGCGCGCTCAAAGCCGATGCGGAGGCCGATCTCGGCCATCCCATTGAGCGCGTCGTCGTTTCCGTCCCAGCCTATTTCAACGAGGTACAGCGCAAAGCGGTGAAGACCGCCTGCCGCCTCGCCGGACTGACCGCCGAGCGCCTGATCAACGAGCCGACCGCCGCGGCGTTGGCCTATGGGCTTCACGAAAGGGACACGGAGACGACATTCCTCGTCTACGATCTCGGGGGCGGCACGTTCGATGTCTCGGTGATGGAGTTCTTTGAGGGCGTGATGGAGGTCAAGGCAACGGCGGGGGACGCCTATGTCGGGGGTGAGGACTTTACCTCGGCGCTGTCGAAGGTGCTGGCCGAGATGCTCCCCGAGCGCGCTCTGACCGGGGCCGACCGCGCCACGCTGCACCGCTTGGCGGAGGCGGCGAAGCGCAAGCTCTCCTCGGCCCACTCGACCGAGATCGACGCAACGGTGGGCGAGGACCGCCTCACTGCCGCAATCACCCGATCCCTGTTCGAGAGCGCAACGACGGAGGCGCAAAAGCGTCTCCGCCGCCCGGTCGACCGGGCGCTCTATGACGCAGGCCTCTCCCCCGACGACCTCGACAACGTCGTTCTGGTCGGCGGGGCAACGCGGATGCCCGTGATCCGCTCGCTGATCGCCAAGCAGCTCCGGAAGCTGCCGGTCTCCCATCTCGACCCGGATCATGTGGTGGCGCTCGGCGCGGCGGTGCAGGCGGGCCTTGTCGCACGCGAGGCGGCGCTCGAGGACATGGTGATGACCGATGTCACGGCGTTCACCCTCGGTGTTGACGTGGTGCGCGAGATCAACGGCAAGCTCGAGGCGGGCTTTTTCCATCCGATCATTGAGCGCAACACCGTCGTTCCCGTGTCGCGCGAGGAGCAGTTTTCGACCGCTGAGATCGGCCAGACCGACATCATGTTCCAGGTGTTCCAGGGTGAGGCGCCGTTCGTCACCTCGAACGTTAAGCTCGGCGAAGTCAGGATCACCGTGCCGCCAAACCGGCGCGAGCATGAGGCGGTCACGATCCGCTTCACCTACGACGTCTCAGGCCTCCTCGAGGTCGACTGCCTGGCGCAGTCGACTGGCCGGACCGCATCGACGGTGATCCGGTCACTTGCCGGGGAGATGTCGGATCGCGAGGTGGAGACACGCCTCACCGCACTGAAAGCGCTGAAGGTTCACCCGCGTGAGCTTGCGGACACAAAGCTCCTCCTAGCGCGGCTCGAGGAGGCCTATGCGATGGCTCGCGCCGAGGACCGAATGATCATTGCCGAGCTTCTCGCGCGCTACAAAAACGAAATCGAGCGCCAGGATTTGGCCGCGATCGAGAAACTCGCCACTGAAATCGCAAAACGCCTTGACGGGTTCGAGGCCGGGTATGTCCGCTGAGCATCCTTGGGACATCCTCGGGCTCGACGGGCCGACGGACGACCGAAGGACCGTGCGCCGCGCCTATGCCAAACAACTGAAATCCCTCGATCAAGAAGCGGAGGCGGAGCGGTTCCAAGCGCTCAGACTGGCGTATGAGCTGGCCGATCAGATCACGGCCTACCGTGCGGGGACGGGGCGGCCGAACGCTCGAGCGGGCGGCGGCGAACCGCCGTCCCCGGATGTTCAGCGCCAGCCGCCTCTCTCGGAGATCGCAGCTCAGGCTATGGACGGCGATGCGGCCGAGCGGCTGCTGGCGCAGCTCCATGACGAAGAGAGTTCGATGGAGAGCCGCCTCCGCCTGGTCCTGAGCGACCCCCTGCTCGCCGATCCTCTCACCCATGACCGTGTCGAGAGAGCGCTCCTGCGCCATCTCGACGGTCTGATGGGCGATCTCCCGGATCATGCGCATCTTCCCCTGTCGATCTCGCCACGGGCCGTCGCGATGATAGATGCGGAGTTCGCATGGTTGAGCGACTTTACCGGCTTCAAGCGCCGCTTCGCCCGCTACGAGCGTGTTGCGATCGCACTCGCCTTCATCGAAAGCCCCGACAGGTCAAGCACCATGCCGATCGCACGGCCGACCAGCCACTGGCGCTGGCTCGCCAACATGGCAATTTTCATCGCCCTGACGCTCGCCGCTGCAGGTGCGCTGACCGCCAATCAGGTCACGGTTTCGTCCGGCGCCGTCTTCCTAATCGCCTTCGCCGGGACATGCCTCGCGGACCGCTACCTTCTGCCCCAAGATCTCTAGCCCCTGTCGGTCCGCGGCCAAGCGGCCTGGGGCGATGCGACGGCCGCGGATGGGTGCTGCACCCGCGCCACCGCCGGGTTCCAAGAATCCGCCCGTCGAATGGCGCCGTCCTTCGCTGATCTCATCGGGCTAACGCCAGCCACGCGTCTCGACACCGAAGAGAGGTCCTGATCCCAGGGCTTCCAATAAGGTTCAACACAAGCCCCGACCCACCTTTGTCTTGGTCCGAAGCCCGCGGACGCTAACAATCGCAGGTTTGATGCGGTCAGGCTGCGCCTCCCGCGTTGCCGCTCAAAGATGCGGCCCAACAGACTCAAAGAGCGCATACCGCCGAGTGAGAAGGATCCACGGTCCCGATGCCCAGATCGCCTTAGGACTCCCAGAATCGGCGACGCGCTGTTGGGCGAGTGAACGTGCGGATCGACACGCCGTACCGGGCGACACGCCCGGTTTTGGGATCTGGCCCCATTGCCCTGCTCGATAGGGCGCGTTCTTCGTGGATCATCCGCCACGAACATAGAGAGGCATGATGAGCCGCCTCCCCCTTGCCAACTATCAGCTCAGTCCCGGCATCTGTTGGATCGGATCGACGCTGGATCGATCCGGCTCCGACGTCGAGATTTAGCAGATGTACGCGCAGGGCTTGAGGCCGCCGTGCGTCTCGAGGCGGCTGGCGAAGGTGGATGTGAGGAG
>JBCCWM010000485.1:0-3373 GCA_039193505.1 Pseudomonadota bacterium
AGCGTGATCTGATAGCTTCGTTTCAGGCCGTCCCGGAGGGTTTCGGTCACCTGCATGTGTCGTCCTTCGTCGTTTTTGGTGCGGGTGGAGGGACTTGAACCCCCACGCCTTGCGGCACCAGAACCTAAATCTGGCGTGTCTGCCAATTCCACCACACCCGCCGGGTGGCCGCTTGCGGCGTCGGCGCCTCTCTAACAAAGCACCTTGGGGCGCGCGAGCGAAAAATTCCGCGACGGGGCTTGACCCGGAGGGACGCGCCGCCGACCCTGGAGCGTGTTCGGTGAGCGTCTGGAAATGGTATGCGTTGGTTGGTCATTGTCCCCTTTCTTATGGCAGGGCTGCTGGCGCATGCAGAGAGCGAGGCGCCAACCCGCGTCGATCCGGCCCTGAATGCCGCAATCGACGCCGCGCGCGAGACGCTCCCTTTGTTTCTGGCCAACAGCGTGACAGGCGAGGGCGCGCTCAAAGTCGCCCTTCCGCTCGAGACCAAGGACGGGTATGAGCATCTTTGGGTCGCTCCTTTTCGGGAGCGTGTCGACGGCACGTTCGAAGGTGTCCTCACTGCGGATCCGAGCCACATTGAGACCCTCGAAAAAGGCACGCTCGTCACATTCTCACGCGAGGACGTGACGGACTGGTCTGCTGTGATCGGTGGGCGCGGATACGGATACTTTACGCTTCGCGCCATCCTGCACCGGGTGGATCCTGCCAAGGCGAGGGTGCTCTCTCTCTTCCTGGCAGACACCCCCCTGCCCCCTGAGTGGCGCTCGAACTAGACGCCGAGATCCCGAAACACGCCCGGCAAGGCCTCCGGCAAGTCTTCGGCAATCAAGCCGGGTCCAAAACGCCTCGCGCATTCCACGTGCAGCCACGCCCCGGTTTCCGCCGCGTGCATCGGCTCAAAGCCCCGCGCAAGCAGGCCCGTGATGAACCCCGCCAGCACGTCGCCGGAGCCGCCGGTCGCCAGCCAAGGCGCAGCGCGGTCCTGGTGGGCAGCGTTGACTGCGGCCTGCCCGCTCGGATCGGCGATGACAGTGTCGGCCCCTTTGTAGAGAACAGTGCAACCGGACCGCGAAGCGGCCTCACGCGCCGCATCAATTTTGGAATAGGCTGGACCCGCCGTCGCCGGTGTGCGCAGTCGCTCGCCGATGTCGGGGAAGAGGCGTCGGAACTCGCCGTCATGAGGCGTCAAGACAGCGCCTGGGTGCAGCGCGTCGAAGAGGGCTGCAGGCTCCCCTTCAAACGCAGTGAGAGCATCGGCGTCGAGCACCATTGTCCGACCCGTCCCAAGGGCTTCGATCACCATACCCCGGGTCCGGTCGTTCAGGCCCATTCCGGGCCCGAGGCAGAGCGCGTTGATCCTGTCGTCGTTCAGAAGGTCGACCAGTGCTGGGAGGTCCTTCAGCGACCGAAGCATGATCGCATCGAGCCGCGCTGCGTTCTCGATCAGGGCGGCCGGTGGGCAACCAATCGTGACCAAACCGGCCCCGACCCGCAGCGCCCCTCGCGCGGCGAGACGCGCTGCACCGCCCTGTCCCGGTCCGCCGGAAAGGACGAGAGCATGCCCGTTGTCATACTTGTGCTGGTCTTCATGCTTGCGCACGCCCTCGGCCAATGACGGGCCGGGTGTTGCGTCGAGGAGCCGCGTGGGCGATGGCTCGGGCGCAGAGCATAGATCAGCCTTTGGAACCTCAGGCGAGACCAGACCGGCGAGAATTTGACTGGTGGTCGGTCGCTGCGCCTCAAAAATGGCGTCGAGCCCAATGTCCACACGCTTGAGCGTTCCGCTTCGCGTGGCGCCGTCGGCGAGAACGTGACCGCATTTCAGTCGATGAAACGCGACCGTCAGCACATCGCCGGGATGGACACTCGGCGCGCCCAAATCGCGGCCGCTGTCGGCACAAATACCCGAGAGCACATCGATGCACACCCACGGAGCGTGGGCAAAGCCGCCTGTCGCTGCCGCGAAGTTGAGCGCATCCAACCCGGGACCCGCCACGGGGCGTTTGAGACCGGTTCCAAAGACGGCATCCACAACAAGGCGTGGCCGGAGGGATCGTTCCGCCTCGGACGTGGCGAGCGCCTCGGCGGTCAGGGACTCGATGGGCCCGAGTGTGCGCCACCGGGCGGCGTTCGTGGCGGCGTCGGTCGGCAAACCCGCATCGCCACCATGAAAAAACACCTCAACATTCCAGCCCCTTGCGTGGAGCAGCCGCGCCACGACGAAGCCGTCGCCCCCATTGTTGCCGGGTCCGCAGAGCACCACCGCCCTTTGCGCCCCAGATCGAAGCTCGGGTCGCCAGTCCAGAACGGCCTCCACCACGCCGCGACCCGCGCGCTCCATGAGCTCGAGGCCCGTCACGGCGCCGCTTTCGATCGCGATCTGCTCGACCCGCCGCATCTCCGCGGCGGTCAGGAGTTCCATCTTTTCACCCCGCCCTGGGCTCGGGCACATTGCCCAATTCTTAAGCACATCTTTGGGTTTTCCAGACCTCGGGTTGACCGTCCCTGGCCCGGCGTTTGAAGTCGGCCGGCCGGGGTGATTTCACGCATTGCAACAATTTGGCCGGTCGCGCCGAGGGAGAATAGCCCATGAAAAAAATCGAGGCGATCATCAAGCCGTTCAAGCTCGATGAAGTGAAGGAAGCTCTACAGGATATTGGCGTACAGGGCCTCAGCGTCATCGAGGCGAAAGGCTTCGGTCGGCAGAAGGGCCACACAGAACTCTATCGGGGGGCTGAATATGTGGTTGATTTTCTGCCCAAGGTGAAGATCGAGGTCGTTGTGGCCGATGACCTCGCGGAGGCCGCAATCACGGCCATCGTCGAGGCTGCCAAGACGGGCAAGATTGGCGACGGCAAGATTTTTGTCTCCGACGTCTCCCAAGCCATCCGCATCCGCACGGGGGAAGAGGGCGCCGACGCGCTCTGACCCCAACACTCACCTCAAGAAACAGGGAAAAGTCTATGAGTGACGCGAAATCCATTGTCGAGATGATCAAATCGGAGGAGGTCGAGTATGTCGATCTCCGGTTCACCGATCCCCGCGGCAAGCTCCAGCACGTGACCGCGATCACCGATGTGGTCGATGAGGACTTCATCGAAGAGGGCTGGATGTTCGACGGCTCCTCGATTGCCGGCTGGAAGGCGATCAACGAGTCCGACATGAAGCTGATGCCGGACACCGACAGCGCCTATCTCGACCCGTTCTTCGCCGAAAAGACGCTGTGTCTGCACTGCAACGTGGTCGAGCCCGACACCGGAGAGGCGTATGGGCGCGACCCGCGCTCCACGGCCGTCAAAGCGGAGGCCTACCTCAAGTCCTCCGGCATCGGCGACACCTCGTTCTTTGGGCCGGAGGCTGAGTTCTTCCT
>JBCCWM010000486.1:0-3356 GCA_039193505.1 Pseudomonadota bacterium
CCGACGCCCCCCAGACGAGCACGTTCTGGCCGGGACGGAGCTCATGCGGGCTGTGCCCGAAGAGCATCCGGTAGGCGGTGGCGAGCGTGAGTGTGTAACAGGCCGCTTCCTCCCATGTCAGGTGAAGCGGGCGGGGCATCAGTTGCTGCGCCTGCACACAGGTGAACTGTGCGAAGGAGCCGTCCGGCGTCTCGTACCCCCAGATCCGCTGACTGGGAGAGTACATCGGGTCGCCGCCGTTGCAGTGCTCATCCTCGCCATCGTCCTGGTTGCAGTGGATGACGACCTCGTCGCCGACCTTCCAGCGGCTCACCTTGTCGCCAACCGCCCAGACGATGCCGGACGCATCGCTGCCGGCGATGTGGAAAGGCGCGTTGTGGACGTCAAACGGGCTGATCGGCAGACCGAGGGCGGCCCAGACGCCGTTGTAGTTGACGCCCGCCGCCATCACGAGGACCAGAACCTCGTGACTCTCCGGCTTCGGCACGTCGACAACCTCGAGCTGCATGGCACTGTCGGGCTCGCCGTGCCGCTCCCGCCGGATGGCCCAGGCATGCATCTTGGCCGGCACCACACCAAGCGGCGGGATCTCGCCCACGGCGTAGAGATCTTTTTCGAGAGCGGTCTCAGCCCGCTTGGCGGTCGCGATGGAACCCATAGCATTCTCCGTTCCTGAGCGAAATAAAATTACCAGTTCTGGGGTGATCTAGTAATGGAGTTGCGCACCACTTAGCAAGCCTCTCTCTCCGCACCTGCGAAACATCGCGCCGCGCTGCACCCTGGGGTTACGGGCCGCACGTTAACGTCCCACATAAAATTGCGTTGATCTTCTCTTTTTCATAATAATATTCCATGCTAGGCCAGTTTCAGCGATTGAACCGGAGGGCCGTCCGATGACCGACCAGCGCGACAAGCCATGGCTGTTTCGCACCTATGCGGGCCACTCAACGGCTGCGGCGTCGAACGCGCTTTACCGTGAGAACCTGTCCAAAGGACAAACGGGCCTCTCCGTCGCGTTCGATTTGCCGACGCAGACCGGTTATGACAGCGATCACACTCTGTCCCAGGGCGAGGTCGGCAAGGTGGGCGTGCCGATTGCGCATCTCGGCGATATGCGGACGCTCTTCAACGACATCCCGCTCGACCAGATGAACACCTCGATGACGATCAACGCCACTGCCCCGTGGCTTTTGGCGCTCTATATAGCGGTGGCCGAAGAACAAGGGGCGGAGGTCTCCTCCCTCCAGGGCACAGTGCAGAACGACATCATCAAGGAGTATCTCTCACGGGGGACATACATCTTCCCGCCCGCGCGGTCGCTGAAGCTGATTGCCGACGTTGCCGCGTTCTGCAAGACCGACATGCCTAAGTGGAACCCGATGAACGTCTGCTCCTACCACCTGCAGGAGGCCGGCGCGACGCCGGAGCAGGAGCTCGCCTTCGCGCTCGCCACGGCCTGTGCCGTTCTCGACGAAGTGCGCGAGCGGGTGCCGGCGGAGGACTTTCCGGCCATCGTCGGGCGGATCTCTTTCTTTGTGAACGCCGGCATCCGCTTTGTGACCGAGATGTGCAAAATGCGGGCCTTCGTCGATCTCTGGGACGAGATCTGCGAGGCGCGCTACGGCGTGACCGAGCCGAAGCTCCGCCGGTTTCGCTACGGTGTGCAGGTCAACTCTCTCGGTCTGACCGAGCAGCAGCCTGAGAACAACGTCGTTCGCATCCTGATCGAGATGATGGCCGTCACGCTGTCCCGGAACGCCCGCGCCCGCGCCGTGCAACTCCCGGCCTGGAACGAGGCGCTCGGCCTGCCACGCCCCTGGGATCAGCAGTGGTCGCTGCGGATGCAGCAGATCCTGGCCTACGAGACGGATCTCCTCGAGTATGGCGATCTCTTCGAAGGGAATGCCGTTGTCAGCGCCAAAGTCGCGGGTCTGAAGGACGCGGCGCGGAAAGAGCTGGCGCAGCTCGACGATATGGGCGGCGCCGTTGCGGCAATCCCCTACATGAAGGAGCGTCTCGTCGCGGCGAACGCGGAGCGCTTGAGCCGGATAGAGCGGGGCGAAACGATCGTTGTCGGAGTAAACCGATATCAAGAGGGCGAGATCAGCCCCCTCATCGCCGGTACGGAGACCGTGATGACCGTCGATCCGGCCGTTGAGGCGGAGCAGATCACAAGGTTGGAGGCCTGGCGCGACGCACGCGACGAAGGAGCTGTCGCCGCAGCCATCGCGGAGCTCCGCGAGGCGGCGCGGGAGGGTCTGAACGTCATGCCCGCCTCCATTCGCGCGGCGAAGGCCGGGGTCACGACGGGGGAGTGGGCCGACGCGATGAGAGCCCATTACGGGGAGTATCGCGGGCCCACCGGTGTCGGGCGGAGCGTGTCGAACCAGACGGCAGGGCTCGACGGGATCAGAGAGGAGGTTGCCCGCGCGACCGACCTCGTCGGAGAGCCCATCCGCTTTCTGATTGGCAAGCCCGGGCTCGACGGCCACTCGAACGGGGCCGAGCAGATTGCGATCCGGGCCCGTGATTGCGGGATCGAAGTGACCTATGAGGGGATCCGGATGACCCCGGAGGCCCTGATCGACGCAGTGCTGCGCGAGCGCCCGCACGTCATCGGCCTCTCGATCCTCTCAGGCTCCCACCTGGCGCTCGCCGAGACGTTTCTGTCGGCACTTCGCGAGGCCGGTGTGAGCGATGTGCCCGTCTTGCTTGGCGGGATCATCCCGGAGGCGGACGCCCCGTGCCTCCGGGCGCTCGGCATCGCGAAGGTCTACACGCCCAAGGATTTTGACCTGACCCAAATCGTGCGGGATGTGATCACCCTTGCGGGCGAGCGGCGACTCTCCCGCTCCGCCTAGCGCGTCACGCGGCGCTTGAACCTGACGACAAGATCCCTCGGCATGAGCGAGCGGACCGCCGGGTGCAGCAGGGGCGAGGCCCAGAACGGCGGCTTGGTGTTGCGAGCAGGCACAGGGGTCAGGACCGCGAGATCGTCGTCGTCCAATCCAGCCAGTCGCAGGAAAGCCGTACCGGGGCCCAGCTTCGCGTCGGCGTCCTCCTCGAGAGCAATTGTGAGGATTGGAACCGAAACGGCAGCGCGCACCTCGCGCAGCACACGATCAAAGTCGAACCGGGCCACGTAGGGGTTGGCCATGACCTCCTCGAACCCTGGCACGGTTTCGCGCCAGAGGCGGAGGTGCGCGTGCCAGCTTCGCCGCCATGCATCCACATTGCGAACCCCGTAGACCAGGGTCACATCATGCCTTCCCGCCCCGGCCACAATCGCTTCCGCAACGGCTGCTGTTCGATGGTAGAGTGGATGCTTCGGCTGCGGGCGCGGCATCGGCCCGGCC
>JBCCWM010000487.1:0-3355 GCA_039193505.1 Pseudomonadota bacterium
CCGCAGCCCCCTCCGGATCCGCTCATGCGGCGGGAACTGGGTGATGTCCTCGCCGAAGAACCGGATCGCGCCTGAGCTCGGCGCGAAATCCCCGGTGATGCAGTTGAAGAGCGTTGTCTTTCCCGCGCCGTTTGAGCCGAGAACCGCCCGCCGCTCCCCCGGTCGGACGGTGACCGTGATGTCCGAGAGGGCGGCGAGCGCGCCGAACATCTTGCCGACGCCCCGCAGCTCCAACGCATTTGCCGTGCCGGTGGAGCTCAACCGGTCGGTGATCGAGAGCGCGGCGGTCATTGCCGTGCCTCCCCGGTCAGCGGGTCGCGCTCACCGGCCGTCCGGATCCGCTGCCAGAGCCCGAGCAGGCCGTCGGGTGAGAAGAACACGATCAGCAGGAACCCGAGCCCGACGAGGAGCTGGAACCGCTCCCCCGGGAAGCCCACGGCGACGAGGACGTCGATCGCGAAGGTCCGCAGGATCACGTAGACAAAGGCGCCGATGAACGGCCCGATCGGATGGCGGAGCCCGCCGATCACAGCAATCACCAGGATGTCGATGGCAGGGCCGATGCCGGCCGTACCGGGCGAGATCTGGTTCGACTGCCAGGTCAAGAGGATGCCCCCCATCCCCGCGGGGAGGGCTGCGAAAGTGTAGGCCGCCACGCGATGCGCCGTGACATTGTAGCCAAGTGCTGCCATTCGCCGTGGATTGTCCCGCACACCCTGGAGCGCGAGGCCAAAGGGCGCGCGCGAGACGTAGAGGACCACCAGAAACCAGAATGCAGCCCAGAAGAGGCAGAGGTAGTAGAAGGCCACAGGTTCGCGCCAATCGACACCGAAAAGCATCGGCGGCAGCACGCCGTTGAACCCCGAGAAGCCGTTGAAGATCACGTAGTTCTGGCGGGTGAAGTAGAAGAATGCTGCGGCAATCGCGAGGGTGATCATGATCGTGTAGATCCCCTCGGTTCGGACCGCGAGCCAGCCCGTGAGCGTCGCAAAGAGCGCTGCGATGAAAAGCGCGAGCGGGATGCTCACATACCATGGCCAGCCCTGGGAGATCGTGTCGATCGCTGAGGGTCCGAGGATCGCGACCATGTAGCCCGCCAGCCCCGCCACGCTCATCTGCGCGAGGCTGACCATCCCGCCATACCCCGCGAGAAACATCAGCGAGAGCGAGATCATGCCGAGGATGAAGCTCCATCCCATGATCTGGAAGAGGAAGAAATCCCCCGCAAAGCTCGGCAGGATCAGAAGAAAGGCGCCGAGGATCCAGTAGCCCGCGGGCGTGCGGGCGGGCTCGGCGCGCTCACGGGGGGCCTCCACGGCGACCATCTCAGGACCGCCCCAAAAGGCCCTGCGGGCGGAAGGCGAGGACGAGCACCATGATCAGGAACGTCAGGACGACCGCATAGGTCGGGAAGTAGATGGAGCCGAACTGCTCCGCGAGCCCGATCAGAAGCGCACCGAGCGCAGCGCCCGGGATCGAGCCCATGCCGCCCACGATCACCACGACGAGGGAGGCGAGGAGGAACCGGATGTCCTCACCCGGCGCGACGGACTGAAACGTGCCGCCCACGACGCCTGCGATCCCGGCAAGACCTGCGCCGAAGGCGAAGACGCCCACATTGACGAGCTGGATCCGCGCGCCCGTCGCCTGCAGCATGTCCCGGTCGTCGACGCCCGCCCGGATCAGCATCCCGATCCGCGTCCGGTTGAGGAGGAACCACATCGCAATCCCGACCACGACGGAGGCCGCAAAAATCACGATCCGCACCATCGGGTACTTGAGATACGAGGTGACGACCTCGCCGCTCGACCGCACGCGCTGGGAGGAGATCAGGAAGGTCTCCACCGGACCCGACAGCCACTCCGGCGGCGTGATGTTGTAGAAATCGCCGCCAAAGGCCCAGAGCATCAGGTCCGCCAGCACAATCGAAATCCCGATCGTGACCAGCGTTTGGCGGAGGTCTTGACCCTCCATCCGCCGGAAGACCACGATCTGCATGACCGCGCCGAGCGCGCCGACGACGATGAAGGCGGCCGGGAAGGCGATCAGCCAGATCCCCGTCGCCTCTGCCACGAAGTACCCGACATAGCCTCCGAACAAGTAGAGCGAGCCATGCGCGAGGTTCACGTTTCGCATCAGGCCGAAGATCAGGGTGAACCCGCTCGCCACGAGGAAATAGAGCCCGCCGAGTGTGATGCCGTTGAAGAGCGCGTTGAGGAACACGCGCTTGCGCCCGATCAGATCGACCAACCATTCGGGCCAGATCGCAAAGATCAGCCAGAGGAGGATCGCACCCACCGCAACGAAGACAGCCGTCCACCACGGATGGCGCTCAGCAAAGCGGCGCATGTCTCCTCCCGGTTCTTTTTCTCAGCCGATTATGAGGACGCGGTGGCCTGTCGGCGTACCCGAAAGTCTTCTCGGGTCCCCGATCATCGCAAAAGCGGTTCAGGCGCGGTGGGCAACCCGCCGGTACTCGCTCGGCGAAATGCCGACATTGGACGCGAAAAACCGCGTGAAACTCGCCTGGCTGGAGAAGCCCAGGTCATGCGCGATGTCGGTGACGGATTTGGGCGTCGCCAACAGCTCCTCGATCGCCTGCTCGGCGCGGAGGGTGTTGAGATAGACTGCGGGCGTCACGCCCATCTGCCGCTTGAAGAGCTTAAAGAAATGCGGGCGCGAGAGGCCGACCTCCCGCGCGAGGTGGCGCATCTCGACCTCCTCGGCGAAGTTCTCCTGCATCAGGCGGAGCGACCGCCGCACGCGGAAATCGGTAAAGCGCCCGCAGGTCCGGCGAAGCTGTTCGGACTGTTCCACGTCCGCCCAACTCGCCTCAAACGCGGTCTGGGCGGTTTGGTAGAGGATCTTGTCGAACGGGATCCGGCTGTCGTCGTCGAGCAGAAGCGCCGTCAGCCGCGTCGCGCATTCCGTCAGCCGCTGGGTCATCTCGAGCGCCGGTCGCCCGAAATTGAGCGCGAGCGGGGTGGTGGGCGAATGCTCCAGAAACCAGACGGGCTTGATGTAGAGCGTGAGGCACATGCAAGGCTCCCCGCCCTCGACGCTGAAGGAGTGCGGCTCCCACGGCGAGACGGCGACGGCGTCGGCGGCATCGACCGGAAAGGTCTCCTCTCCGACGGTGACGGCGGCCTCGGCGCCGCCCACATAGAAGATCAGATGCCCCTCTCGATGCGCATGGGTGACGATCGTTCTGTCCAGCTCATAGATCGCCGCGCGCCCGAAGGCACCGTGACTGACCGCGATCGCATGGCTCATCGCGTGATCCTCCCATGTGTCGGCGTCTCTTTGCGGATGCCGTGTCAGACACCATAACCGTGGGCCGGGCCGGTGGATCAAG
>JBCCWM010000488.1:0-3349 GCA_039193505.1 Pseudomonadota bacterium
ATCCGCCGCCCCACACTGTAGAAGTAATCGTAGAACTTGAAATTTCCGGCCCCGCCAACCCAAAGATTGGGGATTTGGTACGCATCGGCAACGACAAGCCCGTGGAGCGACGACGAAAGGATCGCCTCACAGGCCGCAATCTCGGCCACCACAGCCCATGGATCGGGGTTGCGGACATCGATCAGTTTGTGTCCGCTCTGTCGAATGCGCTGAATTGCCTCGGGTTTTTTCCAGGTGACCCGGTGGGGCACGACACCGATGCCAGACCGCTCCACCCGAGGCGCCTGGATGTGCGGGCAAAGGAGGCCTGCATCCCCGAGTGCGCCGCGAAACTTGGGAAGCGTCACGGCCGTGAGGGCGCCCCGCACGGCGCAAAACCGCCCCATATCCTCGATCTCGCTCAGAAACGTCGGGGGGTGGAGCGCGCCTGCGCCCCAAACGAAGGGAAGAGGCGCGCGCTCCAACCGGGCACGGGCGAACCCAAGAACGCTGCCAATGGCGAGCAACTCCGCCTCCGCCGCTGGCACCCACATCACTTCCCGCCCCGACACGTGTGCCACGATCGCAGGGTTGATCGCATCACCGAAATTGGGCTCCGCATTCCACCAGTAGAGTTTAAGAGGCCCGCTCACGGGACGGACACGGGGCGCGAGCACCGGTGATACAAGCCGGCCAGAGCGATGCAGAGGCCGGCCAACATCAATCCGCTGATCGGTCGAGCGTTGAAAGTGCCGATTGGGGAGAGCACGATACCCGTCTGGTCCTCTGTGATCGCGTCACGCTCTGCTGTCTGAGCCGCGCATCAATTGGCGCCGTTCTGACCCGGATCACGTCTCCGGGCGCGCGTTCGGCATTCCGAGAACGACGTATTGGGAGACCCGGATTGGGACACCCCGGACGCCCTTTCTCAGCTCCGTCCCGAAGCGTCGCTTCAGTCCGTCACGCTCGGTGAACTGAGGCTGCGGCAAACCCACGATCTGGTTTGCAAACTCGATTCCGAACACGTGAGTTGTCACAGCCTTGTCACCCTTCACCAGCGCTTTCGTAGCGCCGTCTCAAAATGACGGCAGCCAGATCGATCGCCATTGCGCGCTTGGGCTCCCGCTTAGATCACCCCACAGATCCTTCGAGGCTGATTGCGACCAGCTTTTGCGCCTCCATCGCAAACTCCATCGGAAGCTCCTGCAGGACCTCCTTGACGAAGCCGTTGACGATCAGCGCGACGGCCTCCTCCTCGTCTACGCCGCGAGACTGGCAGTAGAAGAGCTGGTCATCGTCGACCTTTGACGTCGTCGCCTCATGCTCGACCCGGCTCGAGTTGTTCTTGCACTCGATGTAGGGGACCGTGTGGGCGCCGCACTGGTCGCCGATCAGCAAGCTGTCGCATTGCGTGAAATTGCGGGAGTTCTTCGCCCGCGGGTGCATGCTGACAAGGCCGCGATAGGTGTTCTGCGCACGTCCTGCAGAAATCCCCTTGGACACGATCCGGCTCCTCGAGTTCTTGCCGAGATGGATCATCTTGGTGCCGGTGTCGGCCTGCTGCATGTTGTTGGTGATGGCGATCGAGTAGAACTCCCCGCTCGTGTCATCGCCGCGCAGAATGCAGGAGGGGTACTTCCAGGTGACGGCAGAGCCCGTCTCGACCTGGGTCCACATCACCTTGGCACGCGCCTCGCGACAATCCGCGCGTTTGGTGACGAAGTTGTAGATCCCGCCCTTGCCGGTCTCGTCACCTGGATACCAGTTCTGGACGGTCGAGTACTTGACCTCCGCATCTTCGAGAACGACGATTTCAACGACCGCGGCGTGGAGCTGGTTCTCATCGCGCATCGGCGCGGTGCAGCCTTCGAGATAGGACACGTACGAGCCTTTGTCGGCGATGATCAGCGTCCGCTCGAACTGGCCCGTGTTCTCAGCATTGATCCGGAAGTAGGTCGAGAGCTCCATCGGGCAGCGCACGCCGGGCGGGACGTAGACGAAGGACCCGTCCGAGAACACCGCGGAGTTCAGCGTCGCGAAGTAATTGTCGGTGACGGGCACCACCGTCCCGAGATACTTCTTCACCAGTTCCGGATGTGTCTGGATCGCCTCGGAGATCGGGCAAAAGATGACGCCGGCCTTCGCCAACTCCTCCTTGAAGGTCGTACCCACCGACACGCTGTCGAAGACGGCATCGACCGCGACCTTGCGTCCGTCGGAGGGGCTGCCATCCTGCACACCTGCAAGGATCATCTGCTCTTTGAGAGGGATGCCGAGCTTTTCGTAGGTTCTGAGAAGCTCGGGATCGACCTCATCCAAGCTTTTGGGCTTCTCTTTCATCGAGGCGGGTTTGGCGTAGTAATACTGGTCCTGAAAGTCGATCGGAGGGTAGGAAATCATCGCCCAATCGGGCGAGGTCATCGCAACCCAGCGGCGATAGGCGTCGAGACGCCAGTCGGTCATCCACTCCGGCTCGCCGTTTTTCTCGGAGATGAGCCGGACAATGTCCTCGTCGAGGCCCTTCGGCGCGTACTCCATCTCGATGTCGGACGACCAGCCATATTTGTAGCGCTCACCGACCGAGCGGACGGCATCCACGGTCTCCTGATCGACGCCCTCTTTGACGGTTGTGGTGTCCAAGGCTGCCATCTTCCCCTCCAAAGGCCCTCAGGCCGCTTTCGCCCGCCAGCGGCGGTGGTGTTTGGTCCAGACGTCCGCGAAGGCCACAACCTCCGCTTCCGTCGTCGTCGGGCCAATCGACACCCGGATGGCCGAAGAGGCCGCCACGGCATCGAACCCCATCGCGCGGAGCACCCGGCTCTCACGTACTTTGCCAGAGGAGCAGGCAGAGCCCGCACTCACCGCAAAGCCCGCGAGATCCATCTGCATCACCTGCGTCTCGCCCTTCCAGCCGGGCGTGGCGAAACACGAGGTGTTGGGCAGCCGCGGCGCGTCATGGCCAATGAAAATAGTCCCGGGCGCCGCCCCCGCCAGGGTCTCTTCTAGAATATTTCTAAGCTTTTCGACCCGGTCCCAGACCCCAGCCTCGAGATCCCGCTCTGCCGCCTCCGCTGCCGCCCCGAAGCCCGCAATCCCAACGACGTTCTCCGTGCCGGATCGCCTGCCCATCTCCTGGCCGCCGCCGCGAAGTGCGGGGGCAAGGGATGTTCCATCTCGGACAACCAGAACGCCCACGCCCTTCGGCCCGCCGAGCTTGTGTGCGGAGCCGGACAGAAAGGACGCATTCAGACGTCGGAAATCGACCGGAACCCTCCCAATCGATTGCGCCGCATCCCGAAAGAGGATGTGACCCGCCCGTGGTCCAGCGGGCAGCGCTTCGAGGTTTCCTGCCATCCCATCCGGGTCATCG
>JBCCWM010000489.1:0-3338 GCA_039193505.1 Pseudomonadota bacterium
CGGCACTGCCAGAGGCAACCGAGCCGACGGCGGTCGAAAAGGCCGGCATCGCCGTGGCAATTGCAGGACCAACGCCGGGGATCGCGCGCAGACGCCGCGAGACGTCGTCTTCTTTGCACTGCGTCTTCAGCCGTTTGTCCACCTTGAGACCCCCCATCCGCGTGGTCCGACTTGAGTTTTGGTGCATCGCCGGCCTCCGGTCCGTCTGGACGGTGGCTTCCGGGTCCGGCGGGCGGTGGTCCAATGCGCTGTGTGGTCTCCTCGTATTGTAGTGGCGCTGCTGGGCCGTCACCGGCTCGGCGCGCAGTGCGGACAAGACGGGCAGGACAAGAGTTTAAGCGGTGCCGTTGCCGTCCCCCCGACCGAGCGCAATCGCTGTCCGGACATCGAAACCTCGGCTCGGGGGAGGCAAACCGCCCCCCGCCTCCGGGATCCGAAGGTGATCGCTTGCGGCGGATGACGCGCCGACGATGGACATAAGTTCTACCCCCTATGCACTAACGCAGAACCGGGGCTCGGGGGGGGACCGAGACCTCTGCGAGTACGCCGCTTGTGAGGTTTCTGTGCGCGCGACGGTCCTCTCGCCCTCACTGGCCGCGCGGAATGTGATCAGATGCGATATGGACGGCAGTGTTGCGCGTGATGGTGCGTGGGCTCCAGGACGAGCCAAGGAAATCCATGCGCTCCCACGGTCGGCCTGGCTGCGGGCTCACTTGTTGTGGCGTGGCGGTGCCCAGCATGAGCTGCGGGATGAGCTTGCTGCGCGTGACCGGCGTCGAGCGGACAATGCCTGCGCTTTGCCCGGCCCCATCTGTTGGCCAAAGCGGAGGACTTCGGCGCGGGACGTGCCAGCACCGGATGCAAAGCGATCGCTTCGGTAGCTGCTGGGAGCGCACATTGGGGCGCCGGGAGCGCTCTCACGACCTCGCGCGCGAGGGGCGCCACTCTAAGGCGCGGTGGGCGTCCAGAGTTACGGATCCTTAACCCGACGAGTGGATGCTTTATTGTGGAGACAACTGCTTCAGCCGGGAGCCCCCTCATGCCTGCACGCACCACACGCCTTGCTGCCATCGCCCGCTTTCGCCACAATCGCGTTGTCGCCCAACCCTCTAACCTTGCCCGCCGCCAGGAGGCTTTTCTGGATGTGGTGGAGGAGGTGAGTTCGCTGATCCGACAGGCGCAGAAAAACCTCGCCGATCAGGCAAGGGTCCGTGCGCGCGCCGCTGTGGAACAGCGCGCGCGGCTTCAGGCCTTCCGCGAAGACCTTGCATTGAAGACCCGTTCCCGCTTGGTGGAGGACAGACAGAGCCGCGCCGCTGCCACCGCACTCTATCGGACCGAGGCTGCCCGCCACCGTGTGGACCTCGCGGCCGATGTCCGCCGCATCGTCACCGCGGACTTCGGCGTGGCTGCCACGGTGGAGGAGGTCATGCCCTATGACATCCCGCCCCCCGCAGAAGCCGAGTTCGATCCCGCTATGTAGATAGCAACGGTCTGTTGGGGAGCGAGAGCTTCTCTGCGCTTCCGAACATCTCGATCGCGTCTGAGTCGGGGCGCTCATGGCGATCTCTGTTATGGTTGGAGGGGGCTGAGCGCGCCGCACTGCCTCCCAAAACCGAGATTGGATGGAAGCTCTACTCCCTGCAGACGAAGTGGGTGCGTCTGCCCGAACCTTTTGGGGTCTCTCCCGACCTTGTTATGGCCTGGCCCTGGCTGTACATCTGCCCGGCAAGGCAAGGGATGCTCCACCATGACCGACACCCGACACACACGCCTCTTGATCATCGGGTCCGGGCCCGCCGGCTATACCGCCGCGGTCTACGGTGCGCGCGCCATGCTGAAGCCGATCCTCGTGCAGGGTCTGCAACCCGGTGGTCAGCTGACCATCACAACGGAGGTGGAGAACTGGCCGGGCGACACTGAAGTGCAGGGCCCGGATTTAATGACCCGGATGGCAGCGCATGCGAGCGCAATGGGGGCAGAGCTCATCGCGGATCAGATCGATCATCTCGACCTTTCGGCCCGACCCTTTGTGGCGCTCGCCTCCTCCGGAACGCGGTTCACGGCCGATGCCGTGATCCTGGCGACCGGGGCGCAGGCAAAGTGGCTGGGGCTGCCCTCGGAGGAGAAGTTCAAGGGGTTCGGGGTCTCGGCCTGCGCCACCTGTGACGGGTTTTTCTACAGGGGACAGGAGGTCGTGGTCGTCGGCGGCGGCAACACTGCGGTTGAGGAAGCCCTGTTCCTCACCAATTTCGCGGCCAAAGTGACGCTCGTCCACCGCCGCGACACGCTCCGAGCGGAGAAGATCCTGCAGGACCGGCTCTTCAAGAACCCCAAGATCGCGCTGCTCTGGCATCACCAGGTCGAGGAGGTTTTGGGCGCCGACACGCCCCTCGGTGTCGACGGTCTCCGCGTGTCGGACGTGCGCACCGGCGACACTCAGGAAATCCCGGCCAAGGGCGTCTTCATAGCGATCGGCCACGCGCCCGCCTCGGAGCTGGTGCGCGACCAGCTCGAGACCCATATGGGCGGCTACGTGAAAGTGAAGCCGGGCACGACGGAGACCTCGGTTCCGGGTGTGTTTGCGGCCGGCGATCTGACCGACCACGTGTACCGGCAGGCGGTCACCAGCGCCGGGATGGGCTGTATGGCGGCCCTCGATGCGGAGCGCTTTCTCGCCGAGGCGGAGGCGCGGCAGGCGGCTGAGTGATGCGGCTCGGTCTCGCGCTGGGCGGGGGTGGGGCACTCGGCATCGGGCACATCCCGGTCCTCGAGGCGCTCGACGATCTGCAGATACGCCCGGTTGCGGTGGCGGGAACGTCGATGGGGGCGATCCTCGGTGCGGCCTACGCTGCCGGCATGAGCGCGGCCGAGATCCGGGCCGAGGCGCTGAGGCTTGCCGCGCGCCCCTTCGAGACACTCCGGCGGTTTTCGGGCTCAATCACGCCGCCCGGCTGGACGCGGCCCGTGGCGCTCGACCCGGGCATGGTGATTGAGCGGCTGATGGCTGACTTTGTGCCGGACCGGTTCGAGGACATGCCCATCCCGGTGACCGTGATTGCGACGGACTGGTATGCGCGCCAGGAGATCGCCTTCTCCTCCGGTCCGCTCCGCCCGGCCATTGCGGCCTCGATCGCCATTCCGCTCGTCTTCCGGCCCGAGTGTCGCCAGGGGCGGGTGATGGTCGATGGCGGGCTAACCAACAATGTGCCGTTCGACCACCTGGGGGGCGCGGATGTGCGCCTCGCCGTTGATGTGGCGAGCGCGCCCGTCGAAGGCAGCGATGCGCTTCCCGGGACCATTGCCACCGCCATGGGATCGATCCGCGTGATGATGAC
>JBCCWM010000490.1:0-3330 GCA_039193505.1 Pseudomonadota bacterium
ATCTCGCGAGGAAACCGGAAGTCCTTCAGCCGCGGCATGTCGGTTGGTACCCTCATCCGCGCCGCATGGCCGACCCGCCACCCGTGAACAAGTTGGCAATGCCATCGCTCGAGTACGTCGCACCTTTGCCGCCAGCCTCGGCCGGACACTCCTAAGGTTCATTGCCCGAGTGGCGCCCCTCTCCACCGCAATCGCCATGAGAGTCTCTCCGACCAGCGCAGCGGTCGCCCGCGCAGCGAAGGCGGCTTCGGAGCACTCCGGTCATCTGGAAGACTGCGGCCTCGGCGCTGTCGCGCGTGCCGCAGCCAAACTCATTCAGCCGATCCCAACGATCCGCAGAGCGCGGCGCTTTCGCTTCGAAACGCCGGGGCGGGGATAAACGGTCAGTGCGGCTGGAGCACAATCTCGGGCGGTGACGCGGACCGCAGCGCCTCTTGCATGTTTTCGGAGGCGGACCGGGCGTGACTGGCGCTGTCCCGGGTGAGCCTGCGGCGCGGACGGGGCGAGCTCATCTGCGCTGGTCCGTCCGGAGATCGTCGTCCGTGAGCGCATGGGGCCAGGATGCCGGTTCTGGCGTCGACACCGACATGCACCTTCCTCGGGATTGGGTCGCAAGCCGACTTCAGGTCATCGCTCGCCCTTTGTGGCTGGACTTTCGTCAGGCGGACCGTGCGGCGGGCCCGGCCTGATGGATCGACCAAGAAGAGACCCCGATGCCGAGGTCTCAAGCTGCGGGCACGAAGCGTATGGCCGCTGCCGTTCTTCAGATGGGAGGTGGCGGTTGCGGTGTGGGATCGGTGCGCCTCCCGCTCTGCCGTGCACCGCCGTTTCAGCGGTATGGCGCTGGCGCTTGGTGGCGCCACGGATGTTCCAGGTGGCGGGAGGAATGTGTTTGGTCGTGGGACGAGGATCTCAGCGTCTGCCTCAAGGCTCTGTCGGACACAGCAATATCTTGCGAGCCGGCGGGCGGTGAGTCGAATGTGAGCGACGTTGATCCACGCCTCGGCGGACGCGACGGACCTCTCCCAGTCCTTTGCGAGGGGGCGGCATCGTCCGAGCGATGCGACTGTGCGCTCGACGACCCATCCACTGCCCGGCAGGCGATCGCGCAGCGATCTGCCGATAGGTGGGCTGGGACTTGAAGCCGATGGCGGCGTCGGAGCGCTCAACGACCTCGATCGTCAACGTGCCGATCCAGTCGAGCGCGCAGCGCAGCGTCCGCCCTGAGCAGCCACCATCTGCGAAGACATCGTGCAGCCATGGGCAGGACGTCCGGATCGAGGCGGGCACGGCCGGCGCGCCGTCACGGTCCTGGATGTCGGCGGCGTGAACGACGAGGTTGAAGACCAGACCGATGGTGTCGACGACGATGTGGCTCTTGCGGCCCCTGATCTTCTTGCCGGCGTCGTAGCCACAAACCCCACAGCTCTCGGTGCTCTGGCTGCCAATCACGCCGGCGGTCGGTTGCGCTTCGCGCCCCTCCAGCTCCCGTGTCCCCATCGCCAGCGCGACGGGGATCGTTTGCAGCAATCCGCCGTCGCGCCAGTCATAGAAGCAGCGTTGAACCGAGGAGCAGGACGGGAGGTCCTTCGGCAGCCTCGCCCACTGGCAGCCCGTCGTCGGGCTACACAGGATCGCGTTCATCTCCTCGCGCAGGTCGGTGCTGCGCGGGCACCCGATCCGCTTCGGGTCCGGCATGAAGGGCGCGATCAGCGCCCATTCCCGGTCACTCAGATCGCTTGCGCAGCGCGGAATGGCTCGCCGATACTCGCGGCGAGCGGCTTCCGTGCAGGGCATCGTCGGCTCGGTCCGGTCTGGCAACCGGAGAGAACCACAACCCGCTGAAGCCGCTCAACTCTTTTCGATTTGGGCTCTTAGGCGGGGACCGGTCATGGTTCGTTTTCGGGTGGTGCTTCGGGGCGGGAGCGCCATTGGCGGAAGGATGCCGGCTGTGGCCTCGGCAACAGTGCCGAGGGGAGTGTGTTCCGCCCAGTGCAGATGAGCCTCAGCCGCCCTAGGGCGCGGACCGCTGAGATCCGCGGGGCGGCTCTACTGGCGAAAAGGGCGATCCGAGTGGCCACATTTGGGATGGCCGCGTTGCATGCAGGCAGGAGGAGGGCACCCACCGTTTTGGGGCCGCGCAGCGCCCCTGAATGCCCCGGCTACGATTTGCGTCCGCTCGCGATGAGCGCTGGCATCGGGACGCGGATCCGGCTCGTATCTGCGTGAGGGGCGAAGCCTTCCGTCCAGGTGGTCTCGATCCGGGCGAGGATGTCCGGTGTCTGGCGCTCCAGGATCTTGACGCCGCGGACCGAGAAGTCTCGGAAGGCGTCCGGGAAGCCGTCTGCCGGGGTTTCGCTCACGGTGACCTCGTCGAAGCCTGTCGCGGACTGCGCGGCCTCGCGGGCGCCGGCGGGCGCGAGGGCGAAGGGCGGCGAACCGGGCGGAACGACTGACATGTCGGCATGCGCGCTGAGCGCCCTGAAAGAAGGGCGAAGCGGCGCGCACGCACCAGGGGATGAGCGCGATCCGACCGCCGGGGCGGAGCACAGGATACACGTCCTCGAGAGCCGCCTGCGGGTCGGCGATGTGAAAGAGACAGAACGAGCAGAGCGCCGCGTCGAAAGAGCCGTCGAGCTCGGGGAGATCCGCTGCATCGCCCGCCTCAAAGCGGCAGGCAGGGACGGCCGCACGGGCGACCGCCACCATGGCCGCGGCCGCATCGACCCCGACCGCCTCGGCGCTGAGTGCGGCCGCAGCGCCGGCGGCGTAGCCCGGACCGCAGCACATGTCGATGGCCCGGCGGCCGGCAGAGACACTGGCGGCGGCGAGCGCGGCCGGAAGGCCTGGGTCTATTGTCGCGCCGTAGACGGCGGCGCGGCTGTCCCAGCCACTCCGCTCGGCCTCGGCAACGGCCGCAAAAGACATCACGATCCCTATCATCCGATGATCTCTCGGGACACTCTGCGCCTTCCCCGAAGGCCTGGCAGGGTCAGACTTGCCATGAAACAGTACACAGATTGGGGGGATGTTGGGGGGGGGGGCGGGGTGTTGGTCCGGGGTCGTGGTTTTCTCCGAGGTCGCGGGGCTCGCGCCTCATGGTGGTGTTCGGTGGCGGATCGTGGCCAATGTCGGTTGCGGGGTGAGCCGGCACGCCTGCGACCCACCCGTTCTTGCGAGATCGATCGGCCTCCGCCCCGACCGTTTCTGCGAGATCGATCGCCCTCCGCCTCACCCGTTCTTGCGAGATCGATCGGCCTCCGTCCCGGTGGGACGTCGCCCCCCTCGTCGGGGGCGGGACACTCGGATCGGGCCCAGGCCTCCTGCGTC
>JBCCWM010000491.1:0-3324 GCA_039193505.1 Pseudomonadota bacterium
CCTGAGCGACAAGGATCGGACCGACCTGGAGTTTGTCTGCAACCTCGGCGTCGATTGGTTGGCCCTCTCCTTCGTGCAGCGGGCGGCAGACATGGAGGAGGCGCGGACGCTGGTGGCCGGGCGTGCGGCGATCCTGGCAAAAATCGAGAAACCGGCGGCCGTGTCGGCCTATCCGAGCATCTTGACGGCCTCCGACGGGATCATGGTGGCACGCGGTGACTTGGGCGTCGAAATGCCGGTGCAGAGCTTGCCCCCGATCCAGAAACGCCTTGTGCGGGGCGCGCGGGCGGCGGGCAAGCCGGTGATCGTTGCAACCCAGATGATGGAGAGCATGATCTCGAGCCCAGTGCCGACCCGGGCCGAAGTGTCGGACGTGGCCCAAGCGATCTACGAGGGCGCCGATGCCGTGATGCTGTCGGCCGAGAGTGCTGCGGGCGACTATCCGATCGAGGCCGTCACGACGATGAACAACGTGGCCGAGGAGGTCGAGGCTGACGGCATTTACCGCCAGGTGATCGAGGCGTCTCGGATGGCGGCGAGCACCACGGTCTCTGACGCGATCACGGCAGCCGCGCGCGAGGTGGCGGAGACGACCAATGTCAACGCGATCTGCTGTTTCACGCATTCGGGCACGACGGCCAGTCTGATGGCGCGGGAACGACCACGTGTGCCGATCATTGCGCTGACGCCGAAGACAGCGACGGCGCGGCGGCTGACGCTCACGTGGGGGCTCCACTGCGCTGTGACGGCGGAGCTTGATCGGTTCAAGATGGCGGTGGTCTCGGCCGCACGGGTCGCGCGGAGCGACGGGTTCGGGACCGAGGAGGATTACATCGTTGTCACAGCGGGCGTCCCCTTCAACCGCCCCGGCACGACCAACATCCTGCGCGTCGCGCCGCTCGATGAGCGCAAGATCTTCGATGGCGGACCCGAATAAGGCCTTGTCTGACTGAGGAATTCGGTCTATCGACTCGCCCTCACGTTGGCGCGGCGGGCCGAACGGGCTGCCTTGTCGCGCGCCTATGAGCGAGGAGAGCAAAATGCCCAAGATGAAGACCAAGTCGAGCACCAAGCGCCGCTTTAAGGTCAGCGGAACCGGCAAGGTGATCGCCGCTCAAGCCGGCAAGCGCCACGGCATGATCAAGCGCAGCAACAAGTTCATCCGGAACGCACGTGGCACCACCACGCTGAGCGATCCGGACGCAAAAATCGTCAAGGGCTGGATGCCCTACGACCGCTGAGGAGGGCGCCCAATGTCTCGTGTCAAAGGGGGGGCGTCCTCCCATGCTCGTCATCGCAAGGTCGTCAAGGCGGCCAAGGGATATTATGGCGCCCGTCGCCGCAACTTCCGGACGGCAACGCAGGCGGTCGACAAGGCGCTGCAATACGGCACCCGCGACCGGAAGCGCAAAAAGCGCACGTTCCGCGCGCTCTGGATCCAGCGGATCAACGCTGGTGTGCGCGCCCATGATGAGAGCCTGACTTACTCGACCTTCATCAACGGGTTGACGAAGGCTGGGGTCGAGGTGGACCGCAAAGTGCTCGCCGATCTGGCCGTGCATGAGCCCGATGCGTTCGGGCAGATCGTCGACAAGGCGCGCGCCGCGCTCGGCTGACCTTTCGGCCGGCCGGCTCAGAAGATGAAGTCGGCCGCCGTGAAATCGCTCGCGACCAACAGGTCCGAGCGATCGTTGACCTGGAACCAGTCATAGAGCGACGTGTCACGATCGATCTGGGTGTTGACCCGGATGCTGACGCGGCCATCGAAACGCGTCACGATCGACAGGTTCGCAAAGGCGGTGTTGAAAGCGGAGAGGTCGATCAGGTCCTTGCCGTGTTCGAACCGATTGATGGTGTCGCCGACGCCGTCGGGCGTGAACGTGAAGATGTCGGGCAGTGTGGTGCCTGTGATTGCCTCACGCTCTGTTGAGCTCTCTTCGATGTGCACCTGCACCGGCGGGTCGGCGAGGCCGTCGCGAAAGACGAAATCCTCCTCCCCCAGCAGCCAGTCGTCTGGATCAATGGCGGCGCTTTCCTCCAGGAAAACGTTGATGCCTTCGTCGCGCGTGTAGACCTTGTACTGGACGCTGCTCACCCGCTCGATCAGCAGGCTCTCGAAGGTGACGTCGTAGCTCTGGATGTCGATGCGGTCTGAGCCGTCCTCGAACCCCTCGATCCGGTCCCAGCGCGCATCGCGGCTGAGGATGAAGGTGTCGGCCTCGTCCGTGCCCGTCAGAATGTTGCTCACTGTTGTGTCTGGGATCGTGGCGGAGAGGGGCAGGGGCCCATCCTCGCGGAGGGGGGTCAGAATCTCGCCGGTCACGGGAAACCTTTCTTCTGCCTGATTCAGTTAGAGCCTCATTCAACAGGGTTAACCCGGACTTAACTGGGGCTGAGCCTTGCAATCAGGGGGCCCTGTGGTAGCCACAGGCGGACATCGGAACGGACTGGACGGATGAGCGATCTCGGCGAGGTGAAAGCGCGGTATCTGGCGGATATTGCGTCGGCGGCAGATGAGCCGGGTCTCGAGGCCGTGCGCCTCGCCGCGCTTGGCAAAAGGGGCGAAGTCAGTCTGATGATGCGGGAGCTCGGCAAGATGGCTCCGGAGGAGCGTCAGACCGCCGGTCCTGCGCTCAATGCGCTCAAGGCGGAGCTCACCGATGCGCTCAGCGCGCGGCGGACTGCGCTGGCTGACGCAGCGCTCGATGCGCGTCTTGCGGCGGAATGGACCGATGTGACCTTGGCGCCGCGGCCGCGGCCGGAGGGGCGGCTCCACCCGATCTCGGTCGTGACCGAGGAGATCGTGGAGATCTTCGCCGATCTCGGCTACGCGCTCGCCGAAGGGCCGCAGATCGAGACGGATTGGTACAATTTCGACGCGTTGAACATCCCGCCGCACCATCCGTCGCGGCAGGAGATGGACACGTTCTACATCCACCGGCGCGAGGGCGACAATCGTCCGCCGCATGTGCTCAGGACCCACACGAGCCCCGTGCAGATCCGCCATATGGAGGCGGCGGGTGCGCCGTGCCGAATCATTGCGCCGGGGCGGGTCTACCGCTCGGACTACGACCAGACCCACACGCCGATGTTCCACCAGGTCGAGGGGCTGGCGATCGACCGCGACATCTCGATGGCCAACCTGAAATGGACCCTCGAGGAGTTTTGCCGCGCATTCTTCGAGATCGACACCGTAGAAGTGCGATTCCGCGCCTCTCACTTCCCCTTCACCGAACCCTCGGCAGAGATCGACATCCGCTGCTCTTGGGAGGGCGGTCAGCTAAAGATCGGTGAGGGCGACGACTGGCTCGAAGCCGGCGGCTC
>JBCCWM010000492.1:0-3322 GCA_039193505.1 Pseudomonadota bacterium
GAACGGGATCGAGCATAGGCCGACCAAGCCGAACCATCCCTAGACCAAAGGCCAAGTCGAGCGAATGAACCGGACGATCAAGGACGCCACGGTCAAGCGCGACCACTACGACAGCCACGCTCAGCTCCGCAGCCATCTCGCGGACGTCCTCGACGCTTACAACGACGCGCACCGTCTCAAGACGCTCAGCGGTCTAACGTCCTAGGAATACATCTGCAAGATCTGGACTTCAGAGCCGGATCGATCCATCGTCCACCCGATCCACCAGATGCCGGGACTGAACACCTGGCGCGATCCGACCCCGCGGGTCGGACGCTTGAACGGTCGACCCGATCTAGCTTGGTCGCCCCCAGCACCACAATCGGTCGACCACCAGCTCGGCACGACCAAGGCTTGGCTGAGCGCGACCCATTGCCATCTGTGGAGGCTGAAACGCTCGGTGGCGGAGATGGAATGGTACGTCATTGCCGACAGCATCCCGCAATGATCGTGGTTTTTGCAATCCTGAACGCATGACCGCGATCCGTAGAAAGCCGTGGCAGCGGTGTCATGGGCTGAGCGGCGGCTCAGAGCTGCTCCGGCGCGCCGAGGCTGCGGCATTGGGCACGAACCGCTCCGCGCTCCAAAGACCTTGTGGGCGAACCCGGTCGTTGTTTGGCCCCCCCAAGCGCCGCGTGTCGTCCCAAGCGGCCAGCATGCTATCAAACGATATCGGATCATCAACCCGATTGAGCGGCTCGAAGATCGCACGGCAGCGAGAGCTCTTCGTCCGCCCACAGCGGGGATCGAATGGGCGGCATCTGGACAGCCGATCCGGCGAAGTGCGTCTCAGAAGAGACAAGGCCCCTCGGCCGCCATCGACGTTGTTGCTGGCCGGCAACTGCGCCTTGGCCCAACAGAATCGGGACCCAACGCAGAAGCAGGCTCCGCCGCAATCTACGCAAAGAGCCGCACTGATGAGCCTCTGCCATCGACCGTACTGCTGTCTTCCTCGTCGCTCGCGGACGCGACCTCGATCACCCCACTGACGAAAGCACCGTGCGCGACTGGGTTCGGCCGACACGTCGTCGTAGTTCGGGCATCGCGGGTCCTGGTGGTCAGCCCGCCTCGGGACTGTCCCATGCCGCCATACCGCCCTCATTTTTTGGGGGCGGCGCAGTCCGACGGTGTCGCTCAGACCGTTGGCGGATGGCGCATTGGTGGACGCGCCCGCAGGAGCCACTTATCGTCACGATGTTCTTGTCGTAAAACTTTGACATAACTTGAGAAGTCGGTTAAAAACTCCTTCTCTCCGTCACCAAGCACGGCGGTCATAGAGCGAGGTGCGTTGCGCGCGCCGCTCCGGCGCATAGCGTTAGGGTGCGTCGGTCCAGAACCGCCGGACGACACCGTTGATCGCGCTGAAGTTGCCAAACCGGGGGACGCCCGCGGCTTCGTCGGCAGCCGAGGGGCGAGAGCTCTTCCGCATCGCGCAGGTCGTGGCATCGCATCGGGAGGTCCTCGACAGAAAGGTTGAAGCAGACCCCGGGTCTCGGGGGAGTGCCTTTGATGGGCCCACGAGCCAGGCCCCTCTGCCGGCGGCTCTGCCCGGTGCGAAACCGTCGCTGTCGGGTTTGTCCTGTTCGGGGCGGCGCAAGCGTTTGAGAAGCGGCCCGGTTGACGGACCCACCGCCACACACGCGGTGAAGCGGCATTGGGGTCAGGCGATGCATGGCTCGTTGGGCAGTGGCCCTGATCGGGCCCGGGCGGTCTGCTCCCTGACGGCAGTAGACATGGCAAGACGGTGACGCGCCGCTTGCGCAGAGGACCCGTTTCCGCCACCCCTTAACCATGCAAGACCCCGCTCGGACCGAGCCCACAGCCCCAGAGCCGCGTCCCCGGGAGGCCATCGCGGGCATCGCACTGGCGCTCGGGCTTGGCGTTGCGGGCGGGCTGCTCTTTTCCTGGGCGACAATGCCGCTGCCCTGGATGCTCGGGCCCATGGTGGCCAACACGCTTGGCGCGGTCTTCGGTCTGCCCCTCCGCTCTCCAGGGGCCGCGCGGCCCTATGTGGTTGTCGTGATCGGCGTGATGCTCGGTTCGGGCTTCACCCCTGCGCTGTTCGAGCAGGCGGCGGCTTGGGCGCTCTCCCTCCTCTTTCTCGGGCTCTACCTCGTGATCACGGGCGCGGTGACGATCCCGTTCTACCGCCGCGTGGCGGGCTTTGATCCCGTCACGGCCTATTTCGCGGGCATGCCGGGCGGGCTCAATGAAATGATGGTCATCGGCGGCGAGATGGGGGGCGACGAACGCAAGATCATCCTTGCACATGCCAGCCGGATACTGATCGTCGTGGCCCTCGTCGCGGTTTGGTTCCGCGTCGTCGAGGGGATCGCGCTCGGCGACAGATCCGCGTTCGGCACGCCGTTTGTGGAGATCCCCGCACCCGACTTGGCGATCCTGGCGGCGTCGGGCGCCCTCGGGTTCTTCCTCGGCAAGGGCCTAAATCTTCCCGCGCCGACACTCCTCGGGCCGATGAGCGTCAGCGCACTCGTCCATCTCGCCGGCTGGACCGCAAGCCCGCCCCCGCAGGAGTTGGTTTTGCTCGCCCAACTGGTCCTCGGCACGGCCATCGGGTGCCGCTTCGCCGGCGCTGGCGCACGGGCAATCCTGAAGGCCCTCGGCCTCAGCGCCTGCGCGAGCCTCTTGATGGTGACCGTCACATTCACGTTCGCCGCAGCCTTCCACAGCTTGTTCGGTCAGAGCCTCCTGCAGGTCGTCCTGGCCTACTCCCCCGGCGGCCTCGCTGAGATGAGCCTGGTCGCCCTCGCAATGAACGCGGACATCGCCTATGTCGCCTCGCACCACCTCGTCCGCATCACGCTTGTGATCCTCTTTGCGCCCCTCGTCTTCACACTGATCAGAGGACGGCGACCGTCCGATGCCGACAAACCAAACAAGCCCTAGTGCGTTGGCCGCCCTGATTGACCCGCAAGGGGGTCCCGAGGAGGCAGTTTTCTGCTTCGCCATCATGACCGGTCGGGAGGCCGGTCATCATGGCGAAGAGCCTTGCTCTTGATCGTCGCCGTTGCGTGCCGGAAGCTGTCTCCGATGGACTTGGTCATCGGGTCGTCGCCGGCCGTTTCGGCGACAGCGCGGCGAACGTCAGCCGATGGCGAAGCTCCGTAGCGGCGACCGTCGATCAGCGCGGATCGAAGCCGAAGTGGAAGTGATCCATCGGCTGCTGCGCGAGACGCCCGACATCGCCATCGAAGAGATGCGCGCCGCACGCGATGTCGGAGGCCATGCTCTCTGCTGCGGGACGGGTCGCAGGTTCTTCGCC